>JADHUM010000002.1 GCA_016784545.1 Candidatus Neomarinimicrobiota bacterium | reverse complement strand
CACCTGTGCTAACCAATGTTGACATCGACGGAACAGTTGTGGCTCATGGTCGCGCTAAGAAAATCATCGTCTTCAAGAAGAAACGCCGCAAGGGTTACCAGAAGAAACAAGGACACCGCCAGGGTTTTACACAGATTAAGGTAGAAGGTATTGCACCTGCAAAACCTGCTGCCAAGAAAACCGTAGCTAAGGCCGATGCTGAAGTAAAAGCAGCCAAGCCAGCCGCTAAAAAGGCAACAGCCGCCAAAAAGCCAGCAGCTAAGAAAGCTCCAGCTGCTAAGAAACCAGCCGTTAAAAAGGCTGCAGCTAAACCGGCCGCTGAAAAAGGAGAATAGCAATGGCTCATAAAAAAGGTGTTGGTAGCTCCAAAAATGGTCGCGAGAGTCATTCCAAGCGACTGGGTACAAAACGTTATGGTGGAGAATTCGTTTCTGCTGGAAGTATCATTGTCCGTCAGCGCGGAACCGCCATCCACCCCGGCCAGAATGTTGGCATCGGTGGGGATGATACCCTCTTCGCAAAGATCGATGGTTTTGTGACCTTTGAACGTAAAGACCGCACGAGAAAACAGGTAAGCGTCTATCCAGAAGCTTAACCTGGATTCCAGTACAAACCTCAAAATCCCTCGAGTAATCGGGGGATTTTTATTTTATTGAACTTATGAACAAATAACTTCCCTGTGAATTAGACCGATGTGTCATTACGAGGAATGTTAATGACGAAGCAATCTCCTGAATTCCGGTGTCTAAGAAGAGATCGCTTCAACCCGACAAGTTTGTCGGGATTCGCGAAGACGATGATTCGAGTCGTCACTTTTGACAAACAACTGAAGGATGTGTAATAAAGATGACTGATGATGTTAAGAAACTAAACGAAATGGTTGATGCTTTTGAGCGCTTGAAAAAAGAATTATCAAAAGCAATTGTTGGACAGGATAAGGTCATTGAGAAGTTGGTCATTGCCATGCTTTCACGGGGGCACGCCCTGCTGGTTGGAGTGCCTGGATTAGCAAAAACTCTCCTTATCAAAAGTCTTGCAGAAGTATTGGATCTCTCCTTCTCACGTATCCAGTTCACACCAGATTTGATGCCTTCGGATATAACGGGGACGGACATCATTGAAGAAGATCACACCACTGGCAAACGTGAGTTTCGTTTTGTCAGGGGACCAGTGTTTGCCAACATCGTACTTGCTGATGAAATCAACAGAACGCCGCCCAAGACCCAGGCTGCTCTATTAGAAGCAATGCAGGAGCACAGAGTGACTGCAGGAGTGGAAAGCTACGTCCTGGATGAACCCTTTTTCGTTCTGGCGACGCAGAATCCCATCGAACAGGAAGGAACCTATCCCTTGCCTGAAGCCCAACTCGATCGTTTTATGTTCAATTTGCAGGTTGAATATCCAAGTCGTGATGAAGAACGCCAGATTGTGGGTCAAACCACTTCGGGAGCATCTGTTCAATTGAAGAAAATTTTGGATAGAAAAGCCATCATGGAATACCAGGATCTCATTCGTCGAGTCCCTGTTGCTGACAACGTGATTGACTATGCAGTGGATCTGGTGGCAAAAACACGACCTGATTCAGAGAGTGCACCTGATTTTATTCAGAAGTGGGTTGGTTGGGGTGCTGGACCCAGAGCCTCACAATATCTCATACTGGGTGCGAAAACCAGAGCTGCTATGATGGGCAATCCCACGCCATCTATTGAGGATGTCAAAGCAGTGGCTCTCCCTGTCCTGCGACACCGCGTTCTTACCAATTTTAATGCTGAAGCTGATGGTGTTTCAGTGGATGAGATTATCAAGAAGCTGTTTTGAGCATATTAATACCTTATCCCTCGACTCCGCTCGGGATGACACGGACAGAGGCTTATGAATATGAATCCCTTCACAGTTGATTACTACTTTCGTCATCCTGAGGCCCTCGAAGGACAGAAATTGGTACTAATCAAATCCCATATCCGTCATGTTTCGTAACTGCCAGAGTTGTTATAATGAGAATAGTAATCCCAACGATATAGGTATCGAAAGATCCCCTGATTCTCTTCGTTCCTTATCCAGGTCGATTCGTCGTTATTTATCACCTTGCGTGATTATTCAATGGGCAGCAATCCTAGTCATCTTTTTGTATACCCAAAGCGTATCAGCCCAAAATATGTGGATGTGGAATCAACGTACCCATCCCGAATTAGAATGGCACACCCTGGAAACGGAACATTTTAATCTTCACTATCATCAGGGACTGGAAAGCATTGCTGAAAAAGGTGCTCTGATTGCGGAACAGACTTATCAGCCCATCATGGATCAACTCCAGGTTAAAGACTTCGGCAAAACCGATATCGTTTTTTCTGCTGAAGATGAAATCATGAATGGATTTGCCATGCCCAGCAATCAGATTTTTATCTGGGTCAGCCAGAATGATGTGGCTGGACATTTTGGCGGTTCGGACAAATGGTTGAAGCTGGTGATAACCCACGAATTTCAGCACATCGTCCAGTTTCAGGCCCATGGAACCTGGGCAGGAATATTCGGGGCTATCAGTATTCCGGCCTGGTGGATTGAAGGGATGGCTGAATACATGACGGAAGTCTGGCGTGTAGGTCGCAGTGATTCCAGAATGAAAATACACACTTACCGGAATACCATGGATCAATTGGATGCCCATGACGATGGCTATGCAAAAGTTCTATATCTGGCCTGGAAGTATGGTGATTCTACCCTGGTCAAAATTTCAAATCATCGTCTTTATCTAATGAAAGAACAAAAAAAATACCCGTATTGGTATGACTTCAAAACGGCCTTCAAGGAAGCTACAGGACAATCTTTGGTAACTTTTGATGAAGAGTGGCGCCGAGCCATGAATACGTATTACTTTGGCTATAAAGCCCAAAAGGAGACCATTGGCGAGGTGGGGGAACCTCTTTCTCTCAAGGGTTTCACAAGGGTGCAAAGTGCATCAATATCACCAGATACTGAAACCATCGCCGTAGTGGGTCGGCGCGATAAAAAAATGCGGGACTCTGGGCTCTATTTGCAAAGCACTGATTCGACTCGCCAGGTAAAGGAGATTCACTACGGACGATTTAATGGAGATCCAGCATGGTCTCCAGACTCAAAACAACTTGTTGTTGCTGAATATCACCGTGGGAGCCACGGTTCGCTTTTAAACGATCTGCGCCTCATTGATGTGGAGACAAAAAAGATTCGCTGGATCACTGAAAACTTCAGAGCCCTTCATCCCGTCTTTGCCCATGATGGACAGGGTGTATTTTTTGTGGCTCACCCCCTGGAGACCACTCATATTTTTTATCAGAATATCGATTCAGGGAAGCGAATTCAATTGAGTCACTTTGAGGGGGATGTCCAGATTCAAGATCTCGATTTATCACCAGATGGAAAAAAACTGACCTTTATGATTCAGGATGTCAATGGTGATGTAGATATTGCCATCTTGAATGTGGACGGTACGGAATTCCAAAAGGTCACCAACGATCCGGAAGAAGATGTCTATCCCGTCTGGTCAAGTGATGGATCAGCCATTGTATATACCTCATATCGTAATTCAACGCCTAATCTGTATCGAGTAGATATGGATAGTCTTTTAGTGACTCAGATGACAGATGTTGCAGAAGGCATTTATTCCAGGCAAAGACTTCCCAAATCGAACAGGATAATTTCCTCCACACTTGCCGATGTTGATACGGTGAGAATCGTGGCAGTTGAAGCATCTCGGGTGGCTCCAGCTCTTGGTCTCCAGATCAGAGAGCCATTTAATGCCTGGAGGACAAAGGCTCCAGACATTGAGTTGCCACCAATTGACTATAAGGCTGATATGCTGTTACAAAAGCCCCAGCCATATCGATCTCTGAAAACAATACGACCCCTGTTTAAGTTTATCTGGCCTCTGGGTGATGCCTTGCTCCTACTGGGGGCTGTGGAAGATGCTCTGGGAAAACATATTTTTCAGTTGGGTGGATTTATCCCCTACTTCGATAATTATCTTGGTGGATATTTCAGCTATACCAATCTTCAATTTTTACCGGCACTCCATTTTTATGGAATGAAAAACTTAAGCATGAATTATTACAGCACCTACAGGTACAATTTTATCGAAAATCGGAATGGTGTTGGCCTGGCAGCCAGTTTTCCAATGAACACGGGTCAATCCCTGTCCTCGAATCATAGTCTCCTTTGGAGGTTTCAGTTCATGCGCCGGGATTTGATGAATTTTGATGACCTTGAAGATTCAGAGACAGGGCAAATTGTTCCCACGCCGACAACTGAGGAATTCAATGTTGGGTTGACCTATATCTGGAAATCTCAGAGACCCCATGCATCAACCTATTTTCTACCACGTCACGGGTTGGGAATACTCGCCCATGCAGAGCGGGCTCTTTCCAGTGTCTGGGGAGAAAATGATTACAACAAATATTGGCTGGAGGGCTTTTTCAATTATGATATCCCCACCCTGCCAGTGGTTCTCTATGGACGGATGAAATATGTGGGGCAATCAGGTGACATACGAATCCAGGACGAGCTGGGCTTTTCGGAGACAGGGCCACTATATTTTTCAACACAGTACATGACAGCTATTCGGAGTACGGGCTTATTTGACGGTCCGGAATCCTATAGTTTACGTGGACAAGTCGGTCAGTATCCAGCCAGCGAACTCATTTTTTCTGTAATAGAATTGCGCATGCCCATTCTAGAAGACGTCCCGGTCAATTTTTTTGGTCTCGGTGTGCAGAATATTACATCGGCACTTTTTTATGATTTTGGATATATTTCAAATTCACAAAAAGCACTGGAAACCTATGGAGCTGAACTGAAATTTGATATCAGCGTGGCTAAACTTCCCCTGGTTACGCTTGCCTATGGCTTCGGCGGGGACGCGGATTACTGGGCAGGCACTGCTGAAGGTAGTGAAGTAAGTTTTTGGGATAGGTCGTATTTGAGGATGGCTCTGGTTAATCCATTTTGAGTTAGAAGTTAGAAGTTAGAAGTTAGAAGTTAGAAGTTAGGAGTTAGGAGTTGGGAGTTAGGTTAGGGGTTTCGTCATCCTGAGGCTCTCGAAGGAGACGAATACAGAAGCAGGACTAAAACATACAGGAACATAATTTGGCAACTGATAAACGAAAATATTTAAATCCCCGCACCCTGGCGACTCTGGCGAATATGCAACTCCGCGCTCGTATGGTGGTTGAGGGATTTATTGTGGGTCTCCACAAAAGCCCCTATCATGGATTTTCAGTTGAGTTTGCTGAACACCGAGCCTATGGTCCCGGCGACAACCTGCGCTATCTGGATTGGCGTCTGTATGGCAAGACAGATCGCTTTTATGTCAAACAATTTGAAGAAGAAACCAACCTCAAAGCCCACCTCATGCTGGATATGTCCAAATCCATGGCCTATGCATCTGGAGATATCAGCAAATTGCAGTATGGCAGCTATCTATCTGCAGCCCTTACCTATCTTTTACTCAGACAACAGGATGCAGTAGGTCTAACCCTGTTCGATACTGAAATTCGCACCCATATCCGACCTTCATCACGCCCCTCCATGTTGAATAATATTCTCAGCCATCTCGAGCATGTTTCACCAGGCGAGGAAACCGCCATAGGTCATAGCCTTCACCATCTTGCGGATCGAATAAACCGTCGTGGTCTGGTAATTATAATCTCAGATATGTTGGATGACCTGGACAATATTCTGAATGGTCTCAAACATTTCCGACATGATAAACATGAAGTCCTGGTGTTCCACATTCTGGACCCACGCGAAGTGGATTTTGCCTTCGATGCCCAGGCTAAATTCAAGGATATGGAATCAGGTGAGGTCATGGCAACTGAACCCTGGCATATTCAGAAAGACTATCAGAATGCTGTGGATGAGTTCAGAACCAAGCTTGGTGCGCGGTGCCGTGAACAGCATGTGGATTACGTCCCCTTAACCACTGATCAATCCCTGGATGTGGCTCTGCTCGCGTATTTGAACAAGAGACACTCCGTTCGATAATTTCTGCTTTTCACGTTGTCTGACTTTGGCAACGATTCTATATTCGCCAACTTCATGAAATCACATATTTATCAAATAATAAACCCCTTGAGGCGACACTTGTGGCTTCTCCTGTGGTCCACACTGCTATCTATCTCAGTACTTGGGCAATCCACGGGCTCGGTCAATGGGAGAGTCACTGACGGTCGATCGGGTGAAGGACTCCCGGGTGTAAATATTCAAATTCAGGGCAGCTCCTTTGGCACTACGACGGATCTGGAGGGCTATTACAAACTGGAAGGACTCAGCCCGGGAGAGTACACCCTCTCTTTTTCAATGATGGGCTATGCGCCCCTGAATAAAAAAAATATCGCTGTAATTCTTGATGTCCCAGTTCAACTGGCAGTGCAACTCAAATCCAATGTCCTGGCATCACCCCAGGTGGTGGTCACTTCCAGCCGTAAAGAACAGGATATTCTTGAATCTCCTTTTTCAGTTTCAGCTATTGGACCAAGAGAGATTCAAGCAAAGGCAGTGGTCAGT
The DNA here is from genome assembly GCA_016784545.1 of Candidatus Neomarinimicrobiota bacterium. Taxonomy (NCBI): domain Bacteria; kingdom Pseudomonadati; phylum Fidelibacterota; species Fidelibacterota bacterium. The sequence continues at coordinate 114,572 of JADHUM010000002.1, read as the reverse complement.
ATGATAGATATCCTCTCCTTTGAATCAGGGGTGTCGACCATTAAGGGGCAATTGAATATCAGGGGAACATCGGGATATACAATGGGAGCCGGCACTCGCTCATTGCTCTTGCTGGATGGCATCCCCATGCTGGGAAGCGCGGCAGGAAATGTTACCTGGGCTACCATCCCCACCTCAGAAGTTGATCGGGTCGAAATTGTCAAATCCGGTGGATCCGCCCTGTATGGGTCCAGTGCCATGGGTGGCGTGGTAAATATTATCACTCGCAATGCTCCGCTTAAGCCTGAAACCCGACTATCAACAAAAATAGGCGTTTATAGTCATCCCCGGGTTGACGAGTGGCGCTGGCGTGAAAAACGTGGCTTGTTGTACAATACAGAGATATCCCATTCACGGAGTATTGGAAATCATGCGTTCTGGATTCGAGCTCAGAAACGTGACGATGATGGATTTATGGAATTGAACTGGGAAGAGGCTATCAACATTTCTGCTAAACTCAAATTGAATTTCGGTAATGCTCACTCCGCTGCAGTTTTTATCAATGTCCTTGATGATAAAGAAGGATTGACATCTATTTGGAAGAGTTCTGCGAATCCCTTTGAAGCGCCTGAAGGTTCCTCGAGAGATGGTACTCAGGGTAGAAAAGTGGTCCTCAACGGCCATTACAATTATGTGTATTCCCCAGATTTGGCCATAAAAACCAAGACCAGCGCCTACTGGAATGAATGGACCAGTTTTGGTGTAGATCCTGATTACTCAAACGAAAATCGCTTCTACGAAGAAGTGCAGGCAAGTAAAAGTTGGACCACTAGCCTTAGCAGTATTTTTGGACTGACTATGCAGCAGAATAAGGTGAATGCACAAATTTTTGGTGATCACACCAGCTCTTCCTTTGCCACTTTTCTCCTCCTGGAAAAAAAGTTACATCAATTCACCCTTTCTACAGGAAGTCGCTGGGAAGCCTATCAAGTAGATGGTCGGAATCAGGATGATGTTTTTACCCCTCAACTTGCACTAAACTGGAAACCATCTCCATGGTTGGGTTTACGCATTTCTACGGGTAAAGGATTCAGGGTCCCGACTGTGGCTGAGATGTTTACCACTGCCCGCCGAAGTATTTTTACCGTTGAACCAAATCCAGATTTGATTTCAGAGACCAGCATAAACCGTGAATTTGGGCTTACCATTCTGGCGGGGCAGATAGGGGTTCTGGATCTGCTTAAATTGGATGCGGCTATTTTTCATAACAGATTTGAAAATTTTATTGAGCCCATTCCCGACTCAGATGCGGTTATTCATTTCCAGAATATTGCCGATGCCCGCATAATGGGTCTGGAAGTAGGTCTGGGATTAAGTGCATTCAACAATCTGATTGATTACAAGTCGGCATTTACGGTGCTGGATCCCATGGAAACAGATTCAAAAGGGAAGATTCTGGATACCTTGTCCTATCGCCATCGATATCACTGGATCAGCACCATGGGATTACACTATTGGGGGATGGATGCCTCAATTGAATATAGATATCTTAGTCGCATGGAAAGCGTTGAACTTTTTCAGGAAAACATACTCACTGGCGCCGATGCACGGGTTCCTATTCATGTGTGGAATGCAGGAGTTGGAAGATCAGTCAAAGATTGGCATTTTTTGATACGGGTGGAGAACGTTTTTCAATACTACTATACCCAGCTCGAGCGGAATATTGAAGAAGAACGCATTGCAACTTTTACAATTGAGAGGCGGTTCTAATGCGGTTTGCCCTCACCTTTATTATGGTATCACTCATATCCATGACTGCTTGTGAAAAACCCAAAAGTCTGGAAGCCATCGCTGGTGTTGATGGAACCGTAATCTTTACCAGTTGGTCAGATTCGCTTGAAGGGGCTGTGGTGGTGGTTTTCGATATAAACTTGAATTTTGATCGCATAGACGAACCAGGTTATAAGGTCATTGACCATTTCATTACTTATGGCGACCCCATAAATCCAGGTACATCCAGTATCGATTATTTCATCCAACTGGAAGCTGGTGAGTATCAACTTATGGTGATTGGCCTCCTCTTAGACCCGGCTCAATTGTTGGCCAACGAAGAATTATTTCAGGAAATACAAAACTATATTGTGGTTCCTGAAAACTCTGCACCACGGGGAATTGTGATCCGTGAGAAACAAATTAACGAACAGACCGACTGGTATGTTCAGTTCTAATTTACAAACCGGGGCATTTTACATAAGCACATTTTAATTTGCTTCGTTGAAAAGCACTTCTATTTTACGTGATCACTTTTAACAGATACGGATATTCAAGTCGATTCTGTATTAAGACAATAAAACAAGGAGAGAAAATGATGAGTAAGCTTTTACGCGTATTACCCCTTCTGCTGATGATCAGCATCGCATTTGGTGGCGGTATGGTAGAAAACACGAACCAGAGTGCTGATTTTGTCCGCATGATGGCTCGCAACGCTTCTACAGATCTAGACGCCGTATTCTTTAACCCAGCCGGTTTAACCAAGCTGGACGACGGAATGCACCTGTATCTGAGTAGTCAAACTATCACCCAGACCAGAACCATCACAAATGATATCGCTTCACTTAATAGTGATACATTCGAAGGCACCACCTTCGCACCAGTATTTCCCAACTTTTACTTCGCCTACAAAATGGACAAATTGGTTGTATCTGCTGGATTTGTTCCCGTCGGTGGTGGTGGAACTGCTGCATTTGAGGATGGTCTACCTTCGTTCGAAGCTCCTGCTTCCGCATTGGTTCCTATGATGGCAGCCGCTGGAGTAACCGGATATAATCTGGATGTTGAATTCAATGGCTCATCCACCTACCTCGGTGGTCAGGCTTCGGTCTCTTATGCCGTTAATGATATGATTTCACTTTCTGCCGGTGTTCGCTATTTTTCAGCCTCAAATAGCTATGAAGGACATCTAAAAGACATTAAAGTTGAAACCGCTGCTGGCGATATGATTCCTGGTGATGTCATGCGTGGTGTGGCCTCTCAGTATTATGATGGCGCAGCACTAGCAACTGGCGCAGCAACCAGCGCTACAGGTGGGGCAACCGCCCTGCAACCTCTCATTGATGGTGGTGCAGGTGGTGTTTCCTTTGCAAATCTCATTTTAGGTGGTCAGATGGCACAAGCAGATGTTGATGCCATTGCTGCTGGTTTTACAGCTCTTGGTGTTGCCGGTTTTGATGAAGCTACTTGGACCCCAACGATTGCTCAGGGCGCCTATACAACAGCCGCAACGGAGTATGCGACTCAGGCGGCAATAGCAACAGCTACTGGTGACGGTTACACAGCCCAGGGATTAGGCCTAGATGCTGCAACTGCAGATATTGAAGTTGATGCAGTTCAGACGGGTTCTGGTTTTGCTCCGATCCTTGGTTTAAACATTAGTTTGATGGACAAGTTGAATATCGGTATTCGCTATGAAATGCTAGCTCCTCTCGTACTGACAAATGAAACTGAAGTTGATGGTTCCGGTCTGTTTCCTGATGGTGCTGAAACCAATGCTGACATGCCAGCCATGTTAGGTGTTGGACTATCATATCTTGCCATGCCTTCACTGAATATCGCCTTTGATTACAATATGTATTTTAATGAAGATGCAAATTGGGATGGTGATGAAGCAATGACTGAAAATGGTTCTGAACTCGCTGTTGGAGCTGAATTTGCTTTATCAGATGCTCTGATACTCAGTGCTGGCTATAATATGGCAACCAGTGGGGCTATGGATAGCTATCAGACAGATCTTAGCTACAGTTTGAATTCCAGCACAATTGGTCTGGGAGCCAAGTATGCTTTGAATGACATGATGGCTGTGTCGCTAGGCTTTTCAACTACATCCTATGAAGAAGGAATGAATACTGCTGTGGATGCAGGTTTGGGCAACGAAACCTATATGAAGACAGCAACTATTATAGCCATAGGCTTAACAAAGAGTTTCTAAATAGCTGTTAAAAGTTATGCAAAAAGGCCGCTCCTGCGGCCTTTTTGCTCTAAAGGAGTGACTATCATGTTATATATCATTAGAGCTGGAGTGATCATTTCAATCATTGGAGGATTGTTGATTGGCTGTGAGGATGATGAAGCTACTCCAGAAATCAACCATCCCCTTACCGGGGAATATACCTTAACGGAAATGACAATTAACGTTGAAGCAACCACGCTTCGGGACACAACCCTGGCTTTCATTATTCCTCAAAATGGTGTTAACTCTGTTACCATAGCTGCTGGGACGCTTATCCTGATTGAATCAGACCTGTATACAGATGCGGATACGAATCCCATCGGTGGTACGGTGACCTTGAGGAATGACTTCAGTGGAACGCTCTCCGGAAACTTACCTGTTAACTGGGGAACCGGATGTGCACCTAGCGTCCAGATCTCCGGGCTAACTTCAGATGGTACCTGGTCTGCAGATACCACTACAGGCACATTCACCCTCGATCTGGTTCTTGATGCATTGGATATTGACGGATCCTTTAGCTTATCAAGCGATCATCTGGAAGTCATCTATGCGTCCATGCTAAGCAATGACCAGCGTATGATTTCCAGTGTGAGCTATATGGATGCTGATGTGGCAGTTATTCCAGCCTGTTTACCAGTCTCTACGGTTACAGAAAGAATTTTGACACTGACTTTTAATTAAGGGTTATCTCATGTGTTATATCCATTCGTTTACTCAGTCTGATGGATATTAAAAACTCTAGAAGACTCACCCTCCGGGCACTTAAAAAAGTGCTCCCCAAAGCATCAGTTTTCACAGATCTGATACACCGACATGCCTATGCCAGGGATGCCGGATTTTATCGATTACTCCCCCACATGGTCATCAAAGCCACTACAGTAAATGATATTGTTAATATTTTTCGCGAAGCCAATTATCGCCAGAGACATGTGGTTTTCAGGGCGGGAGGAACCAGTCTCTCCGGTCAAGCAATCAGTGATGACATTCTGGTTGAGGTCAAACAGGGCTGGCGCGATATACAGGTCCTTGAACAGGGTCAGTACATTGTTCTGGAACCTGGTGTTGTGGCTGCCAGCGCGAATCAACAACTAGAATCCCTGGGGTATCGGATTGGCCCGGATCCAGGATCCATCCGTTCCGCTTTGATTGGTGGCATTGTAGCCAATAATGCCAGTGGCATTGGATCGGGAACTCGCTTTAACAGCTATGCCACACTGGCCGGGATGGAGATGGTGCTACCTAATGGTCTGGTCCTCAATTCTGCAAATCCCCAGGATAGATCGAAACTTCAATCTCAGGCTCCCCAAATACATGGAGGCCTCATTTGTCTCCGGGATCAAATCAGGGGAGATGAGACCCTCAAACAACGTATAACCAACAAGTACAAGCTAAAGAATACCACGGGTTATTCCTTGAATAGCTTTTTGGATTACGAGGAACCCCTTGACATTTTGGCCCATCTAATGGTGGGCTCCGAAGGCACTTTGGGATTTATATCCAGAGTGACACTGAAAACAGTTCCTCTTTATTCACAAAAGGCCACCGCTCTATTATTTCTGCCTTCCATTATTGAAGCTGCTCGACTGGTGCCGAAATTAAAGAAAGTAGGTAGCTCTGCGCTTGAAATTATGGATGACTCAGCCCTGGAAGCCGTGAGGCATCTCCCTGGGTTACCATTTGATAAGGATATGTACATTGCTCCAGGCTCTGCAGCCCTATTGATTGAGTATCAATCAAATGACTCTCAACAATTAAATGGCATGGTGGAGCAAGCGGTAGAGGTTATTAATGAAAAGCATGCCTCCAGCATCCCACAGTTTTTCAGTGATCCCATAAAAAGGGACCGGCTTTGGAAGGTTCGACGAGAATTGGGTCCCCACCACGCCGCAACCCGACCGCCGGGAACTTCCGTCCTTAGCGAAGATGTCTGTTTCAAAGTGAAGGATCTTGCCCGAGCCATCAAGGATCTCAAAGCCTTGTTCGATCGCTATGCTTATGATGATGCGGTCATTTTTGGGCATGCAGGGGATGGAAATCTCCATTTCAAACTGAGCCTGGATCTGGATCAGACCAATACGCTTGAAAATTATTCAGCCTTCATGTCTGATCTGGTTGAGATGGTTGTGGATAAATATGATGGTTCCCTCAAAGCAGAGCATGGAACCGGTCGGAATATGGCGCCCTTTGTCGAAAAAGAGTGGGGCGGGACTGCCTACAAAACAATGCAAGATATTAAAGCCCTCCTTGACCCCAATGGTATTTTGAATCCACATGTGCTGCTCAGCAACGATGAACAGATTCATTTGAAGCATATCAAACCCATTCCCCTGGTAGATGACATTGTTGATCCCTGTATCGAATGCGGACTCTGTGAGCCCGTTTGTCCCTCAAAGGACTTCACCCTAACCCCACGACAACGGATTGGTGTATTACGAGAAATCGAAAGCCTGGGAGAGACCGCTGGTAACGAGACCAGCATCAAGCGTTTGGAGAAAGCCTTTCGTTTTTACGGGGTTGATACCTGTGCCATAGATGGTCTCTGCAGCATGAGTTGTCCAGTAGATATTGATACCGGGCAAATGATGAAGAAATTCCGAGCAGAAAGCCACGGGGTCCCAGCCAGGTTCATGCATAGACTCGCGGAGAAGCATTTCTCCTGGACGTTGCGTGGCGTGAGAACAGCGCTACGCTTAATCACACCCCTGAGATACGCCATGAGGAATGAGAAAATTCAACAGGGGATGAAAGTCATAAACAGGCTCTCGGGTGGTTCCATACCTGCTCTAAATCCACATTTAATAGCTGCATCTGAAATTTTGCCACCCCAGTCAAAAGAAGTGGACATGATTTACTTCCCCTCGTGTCTAACACGTAGTTTGGGAAAGCCAGAGAAAACAGGTTTAACAACGGCGGAGACTTTCACTGAAATACTCACCCATGCAGGTATTGGATTTGGGTATCCACAAAATATTTCAAATTTATGCTGCGGTCTCAGTTATAGTTCAAAGGGCTATTCAGAAGCTGCCCTGCAAGCTGCTATTCATACCACAGAGAACCTTTGGATCAGTTCTCTAGAAGGTGAGTTACCCATCGTTATGGATACAAGCCCCTGCTCAAAGCATCTTGCTCATTATGATGAGCTTTTATCAGGAATCCACCTGGCCCGTTGGCGGGCGCTGAAAATTTATGATATGGTGGAATACCTCCATGATATCGTCCTGGATAAACTCAGTCTATGGCATGTGAAAGAAAAAGTGGTCCTACATCTGACCTGCTCCACCCGTCATATGGGGCTGGGAGACAAAATGGAAGGCCTTGCACGGCGCTGCTCAAAGGAAGTCATCATCCCTCACGATACAGGCTGTTGCGGCTTTGCAGGGGATAGGGGGTTGCTGGTTCCCGGATTAGCTGAAAGCGCTACTGAGATGGAGTCAAATGAAATTAATGATATTGACGCAGATGGCTATTACTCCACCAGCAGAACCTGCGAGATTGGGATGACCATGGCTACGGATAAATCCTATCAGCCACTGGTGTCCCTGGTCCATGAAGCCATCATCAAGAAATCGGTTTAGAATAATACCATATGCACTTCTATTTTGGTCATGGATGTAAATAAAAATGTGCCTCTAAATAATGACCTGAAATAGATTATTCCTAGCCACGGATGAGCACTGATCATCACAGATTGAAACCGGGGGATTTCGTAGAATAACTCTACATGATTTTATTCGTTTCCATTCAATCATAACTGTAAAAATCCGTGTCCAACTGTGGCAAAAAAGTCTTTATAACCATAGACCGCTTGGAACTGAAACCGGTATAAATGGTCTAAGGAAAAGCATTTTTTTAAACCACCATTCATAGATAGCTTGGGGGCATTCACAAAAGAGGGGATACATCATGAGAAACCGTATTCAGATCATGTTATGCATACTAGTCTCGGTAAGCTTTGGCCAGGAAATGAAGTCACTTGACAAAGCTGCGATCTCTGTCTATTCAAAAATATTCAATGCAGACAAGAGCAACGTGGCGCGGCAGAATGCTCTGGCGAACAATAGCATCAAGTCCCTTTCTGTTGACAAAGCCACCCGGACAAGGCAACAACATCTCTTCTCCGATAAAATTGATGTAAAAGGAATCAGTAATCAGAAGAGCAGTGGGAGATGCTGGTTGTTTGCCGGACTCAATATTTTGCGCCCCGTGGTGATGGAGAAATATGATCTCGAAGCATTTGAATTTTCTCAAAACTTCCTCTTTTTTTATGACAAGCTGGAAAAATCAAATCTCTTCTTAAATCAGATGATACTCATGCGAGAGCGGGATATTCACGACCGTGAATTGGAATTCCTGTTGGATGCCCCTATCGGTGATGGAGGTCAGTGGAATATGGTTGTTGATCTGGTTGCCAAGTATGGTCTGGTACCCATGATTGCCATGCCGGAAACCTATGCCAGTTCTAATACCAACGACATGAATAAACTTTTAAAGAAAAGATTGCGAAAAGCGGCTTCCAAAATACGCATGGTTGCTGATTCCAGGACCCAGGCAATAATTCATCAAAAAACCATGGAGGATGTCTATAGAATTCTGGCTCTGGCCCTGGGTGAACCGCCCCAATCATTCACCTGGCAGTATGAAGATGATGATGGAAAGTTGAGCAAGGCAAAAATTTTCACGCCTCAACAATTTCGGGATGATGTGGTAAATCATGATCTGGCTGATTATGTTTATCTGCTTCAAAATCCCACAAAAGACTATTATCAAACCTATAGTATTATGCTTGATAGAGATATGGTTGAGCAGCCTGATATGGCTGTTTTAAATATTCCTGGAGATGTTATCAAAGCTCAGACCTTGAAGGCTGTTCTGGCTGATGAACCGATCTGGTTTGCCTGTGATGTTGGGCAGGAGCATCTGGGTTCAGATGGACTCATGGTCCGAGGAATCTATGATTATGAAGCCTTGCTGGGCGTGGATTTTAGCCTGACCAAAAGCGAGCAAATTTTGTATGGGGAATCCATCCCCACGCATGCCATGGTTTTTGTGGGTGTTGATCTTGTGGATAAAGAGGCGAGGCAGTGGCGGGTGGAAAATTCATGGGGAACCGAACGCGGAAACGAGGGCTACTGGCTCATGGATGATGCCTGGTTTGATCAATATTTGTACGGAGTGATTCTTCCCAAAAAGTATCTTGATAATAAGACTGCCATGGCGCTGGAGGTTAAACCCATCGTGCTGCCACCCTGGGATGCCATGTATCGTATGATCAGAGGGCCTGAATAAGACTCATTGAGCAGGTTCTTCTTGATAACAACGAATCTTACGAAGAAGACGAATAAATAAAAAGCCTGTTTCGTTCGCTTCGTTCAATTCGTTGTAAAGAATAAACGAACTTCTGAACTATAGCAGGACAGGGTTAATCTATCCTTTGACCAGACTCCAGGTCAAAGAATTGATAGGTCTCCGGTTCGGCATAAAGACTCAGCGCAGTTCCGATTTTGCGAGGTGCATTGTCAGCAACTCGTGCAATAAATGTATCCACCCCGGTAGTGCAGTATAGATAGGATTCGTTGCCCATGAGTTCGCTTACTTCAAGGCTTGCCTGTATACTCGAAGGGGCATCCATTAATTGAAAGTGCTCTGGACGAATTCCCAACCTGACCTTGCGACCATTAAAGGCTTTTAGCGTATTGGGATGCGCATCAACTATGGGTAAAGAGAATTTCTCATTCACCAATTGACCAGCCTGAATCTCCACGTCGAAAAAATTCATTGATGGGGAACCAATAAAACTCCCCACAAAATGGTTTTGTGGACGTTTATATATTTCCAGAGGTTCATCAGCCTGCATGATGTAACCATCCTTCATGACCACAATGCGATCACCCATGGTCATGGCTTCCACCTGGTCATGAGTAACATAAATCATGGTTGTTTTTAGACGGGCATGCAGTTTTTTAATCTCAGTCCGCATCTGAACTCTGAGTTTTGCATCAAGATTGGACAGGGGTTCATCAAACAGGAAGACAGAAGGTTTCCTGACGATGGCGCGACCCACGGCGACACGCTGCCGCTGGCCTCCGGACAATTCCTTGGGTCGGCGATACAGATAATCTTCAATACTGAGAATGTCTGCAGCTTCTTCAACTCGTTCCTTTATTTCCTTGTCAGAGTATTTCCGTAGACGCAAACCAAAGGCCATGTTCTCATAAACATTCATGTGGGGATAAAGGGCATAATTTTGGAAAACCATGGCGATATCACGATTTTTTGGCTCAACATCGTTTACTCGAGTATCACCAATGTATACATCACCACCACTGGCCTCTTCCAGGCCGGCAACGATTCTCAATGTGGTGGATTTTCCGCATCCAGAAGGTCCAACCAATACTGCAAATTCACCATCCTGGATTTCCAGGTCAATACTATGGAGTATTTGTGTTTCGCCATAAAACTTATCTAATTTTTTAAGGGTTACTTGAGCCATATTAGCTTCCTTTCAAAATGATTATGTCAGACACCAACTGACATCGCCCTGTCCTTCACGGATCACAACGGGCTGATCATCATCGGTCATATCAATCACAGAGGATAACTCTGCCCAGGTCGGGCCCGAATCCAGAATAAGATCGACCTGGCCTTCATAATACTCCGAAAATTCCTGGGGATCACTTGCAAAACTCTTTGCACTGATATTGACACTGGTTGAAATAATGGGATTCCCCAGAGCTTTTACAATGGCCAGAGTGAGAGGATGATCAGGGATTCTTACCCCTACTGTTTTCTGTTTTGATAGCAGTGCTTTGGGGACTTCTCTAGTCCCTGGCAGGATAAATGTATAAGGCCCGGGAAGATACTTCCGCAGGTTTCGATAATTAGAGGTAGATATTTTTGCATATTTGGAAATATCTTTAATATCTGAGCAGACAAAGCTCAGGGGTTTTTGTTTCTCCATCCCCTTGACCCGGTAGATTCTTTCGATACTGGCTTTTTGGGTGATATCACATCCCAGCCCATAAACAGTGTCAGTGGGATAGATGATCAGACCGCCATTTTTGAGAATATCCACGGCTTGATCGACAATTCGATCATTAATAGTATTTCCGTGAATCTCAATTCTCATGTGGCAAGATAATCCTTTATGATAGCCATGCTTTCCCCTGGTTTTTCAAAGGGGAAAAGATGCCCTGCATCGACGCTTTTAACAATATGATTTCCACTGAACCGCTTGATTCGTTTAAAACCACGCTGATTCACTGTATCGGATATCTCACCAATGATGAAAAGGGCAGGTAAAGGTAACTTTTTGGGGAGTCGCCAGACATTTAATGGGATGGACTGATAAATACTTGATTCAAGTTGGGGAGCACAAGATAGCAAAAATTCACCCTTTCCATCCTCACGCAGACAGGTGTCAACATAGGCTCCCAGAAATCGGGGTTCCCAACGAGAGAAAATTTTCTTCTTGGCATAATGTTTACGGGCAGAGGTCCTGTCCTGAAAATGATTTTTACGCCGCTCGGCAGCCTTTGCCAATGGAATGATATGAGTTAGGGAGAGGAGCTTTAAGACACGGAAAAAGACCAGAATTCGCTTCGGGAGCAGAACCGGATCCAGGAGAATAATTTTTTTAAACCAGTCTGGTCTTTGAATCGCCATGAGCATGATGACTATTCCACCGATTGAATGACCCATGGCAATCATGGGCTTCCCTGGTGGATTCTTATCAAGATGAGCTATATAATAGGTGGCCAAATCCACCCAGGCCTCGATACGACCATTCCAACGCGAATCACCATGACCGGGAAGATCGGGGGCCCAGATATCATATCCTGTGAACAGAGGTTCAAGAAATGGCTCATACATTTTTGACGAGAAACTGTTTGCATGGAGAAAAAAGAGGACTTCGCCTTCTGGATTGCCCAAACGGTTCATGGTGGGCACGGATGGAAATGGTGTCTGCATTGAAACAAATTAAGGTGAATGCACCCATGGAGAAGGGAAAAGACACTGGAATTCGATTCGTACACTTATATTTAAACCGCCAGAGCTTGTACAAACGATGCAGATATTCTGAAAGCAACGCCCAGATGAATTCAAGAATCCAGCTCACCTATATAGTGGTCACATTCGTTTTCATGACATTGTTTAATCCGACTGGTTTTGGACGTGAAAATTTAAAGCTAAAGATCACTCCGCAACATGAGAATGCTCTCTCAGGATCCGCTTTTGCTGACTCCATTAAATCAATGGCGTTAGCACAAAGAGAACAGGCCATTTTGGATGAAATAAAACAGGGCAATATGCCAGCTTTTCTCAGAGACCTGGTGGCCGTTGAAACCCGCCTGGCTATTGCGGATTCAAATTACTCCCTGACATTTTTTGTTATGCCGGATTATCTGTCCATTGGGTCAGAGTCAGATCATTTCCTCATGCCCATGACACCCATCCTGGCTCAAAAAGTGATGGACGAACTGGGTGGTATTTTGCCAACCAGGAAGATGGTAGACCTCATCTGGGCTGCTTCTAAGGTCAAGCTAACCCCTGAACCAACTCCTCCCAGTGCCGCCATGGTGACCGTAGGGGTATTCCGTGAGCACCACTCCATTGTGGAGACATCCCGTGGAGCTTTTTTGAGTGACCATCCTCTTGGAAGTCTGGTTAGCGGCCACAAAAAAGATGTGATATTATCCAATCAAATTGCTTCCAAACCTGAGAAGGTAATCATTTATGGTTGGCACTATCCAAATGGTGACCCCATACAGCCACTTTACAGCGGGCATGCAAATTGGTATGCAGACTATAGCCATGGGATTCGAGTCATCTTAAACAGATGTCTGTTGAATGACTCAGTTATGGAGCTCACACAAATATTAAGAGATCCAAACTTATATCGGTTAATTAGTGATGAATCTGGAGCAATGGAAACGACGCGCTATGATACCTCTCGATCAAATTATCCCTGATCGCTGACCAATCGTCCTCCCATAAAAACCCTTTACCGAAGAAATAGACCTCATCTGTCATTGGGATGACAAAAATGATGTGTCTTCAATGTAATTTATGGCTGGTCATTTGAAAATAAAGGCTGCGGAATGTTGATACGCATCGGCGGTACTCCAATTTTAAGATGTTGGAGGACTGGTAAATATCCGTCCGCAGCCGATTTTTATTCTTTTTTACTCAGAAAAGTGTGACACGATAAACTTGATGGCCGATTCAACATGGGTTTTCCAGAAAGTGTGAGAATGTGTCCCAGATTCTTCCCTGAAAACAATTTTGTATCCCTTAAACTCCAATAGTTTGGCCATCTCTTGATTCTCCTTGAATGTGAAATCATCACGTCCACACACAAGGAGCATATTGGGACTATTGAGGGGCGCTTGCTTCTCAGCGAGATGGAGAGGATTGTTTCTTTTCCAGCGGTCGGGATCATCGACATATAATCCCAGTGCTCCAGTTAGATGCCAATTTTCAGTATGCCGGGTGACATCCATGACACCACTTAAACTGGCCGCGGCTGCATAATTGTCGGGATATTTCAAGACTTGAGTTATGGCACCAAATCCACCCATACTGAGCCCCATGACCCCGTGATTCGCAGGGTCCATTGAGCCGTTAAAATTCACAACCATCCAGATTTTGATCTCCTGGAGGATGTGTGTCGCATAGTTACGTCCTGGACTTATCTCGGAATCAACCCACCAACCATCATAGCCACCATCTGGTAATACCAATAGAATCTGGTAGGTATCACACAAACTCTGTAAATCTGAATCATCTTCCCATTGGGTTTCATCCCCACTCCACCCGTGCAGCATGACAATAAAGGGATAACCACCTTTTCGATGGGGGTCGAACTGTGAGGGGGTGGCAACGATTACCTTGTTACTGTCGGACAAGGCTATTGAGGGCGTTTTTAAGTGTAGGATATCCCCAGAGACTGGAGAGAATGTAGTGACAATCAGAAAAAGAACGATAAGAGGTGCAGAAATTTTATAAGTTGGATTCATAATGCCAAAATATGCTTGAAATGAGAGCATAGGTCAAAGCATATATTAGCGTGTTGTACAATGTTCTGGGAGCAAATGAAAACCAGTTTCAAAGCGTGGGGTAATGCTTAAACTGAACTCCCAGGAAATTGAAACGTGAAAAAGGGAAGTTATGTCTAAGAAAAGCAGAAATATTATTTTATGGGTGGGTCTGAATGTTATCGCTTTGAGTTTGATTGTGCTCTTGAATATTTAAGCTAGTTCCCAATTACAAATATTGGCCTCTTTGCTTATCTTTTAGACTTAAGAATTGGCAGGCCATTTCCATGAAATCCTGGAAAGGATAAAAAATGAAGCATCTTTTTATAATATGTTTTTTCCTCATGAGTTTTATTGCACCGGGATATTCATGTACCTCTGCTGTGGTGAGTGGCAAAGCGACCGATGATGGCAGACCGCTGCTCTGGAAGCACCGGGATACGGGTGATTTGGAAAACAAGCTGGTTTACGCAGAAGGTAGTAAATATGACTTCGTCGGAGTTGCAAACAGAGTGGACACGCTCTCGCAGCAAATCTGGATGGGTTCCAATGAAGTTGGCTTTGCCATCATGAATACGGCTTCCTATAACCTGAATAAAGGACAAGTGTGTGATGTGCCGGATGATCAGGAAGGCTTGTTCATGCGCGCTGTTTTGGAAGTCTGTTCTGACCTGAGTGATTTCGAAGCTTTTATGGATAGCTCGGTGGGGACCTGGGGGTTGGCAGCAAATTTTGGAGTTATCGATGCCAGGGGAGGTGCAGCCTACTATGAAAAAGGATATTATGATTATACCAAATATGATGTGACTGATACTGATATCGCTCCAGAGGGATATCTCATCCGCACCAATTTTTCAATGTCCGGCACTACAGACAAGGGTTACGGGTTTATCCGTCATGATGTAACCAGCGAGCTTTTCAGCGAGCAAAAGTCGATTTCAGTTGATTTTATTCTTCAGGCTGCCACCCGCAATTTAAAGCATGGTTTATTGAAAAATGATCTCCGTTCTGATCCACTACCCCTGGACAGAAGTGATGAGAAGTATGTCCTTTTTCAAGATTATGTCGTCCGTACACTAAGTGCCTCAACCCTTTTAATTCAGGGCGTCCTACCCTCAGAAGATCCACAGCTCACAACCCTGTGGACGGTGCTCGGTTGGCAACCAGTGACTCTGGTAACACCGGTATGGGTAAAATCAGCTGCTCTGCTCCCAGACTTGGTTATATCCATAAATGGTGCCCCAGCCCCCATAAATGCTGCAGCCATGGAATTGAAAGCGAGCTGTTTCCCTGTTAAAAGAGGCAACGGTCCGGACTATCTGCTCCATTCACAGCTGACCAATCAAGCTGGAACCGGCCTGTTAGACATCATTCTTCCTGCTGAGAATAAAATTATAGAAAAAACGATGGCCATGCAAGCCAAGTGGCGCAAGAAGGGCTTACGGGACCGAGATTTGAAGAAATACAATAAATGGTTGGAGTCCTATATTCGTGAAACATATAAAAAAGACATAGGGCAAGAGATTGACAACTAATCACGAGCTGGGTGTGCCTCTCAGGCGCTTGATGATTCTGGCTGGTGTTTCAGCGACAGTTTATGCTTTAAATCGGCTACTCTTCATTCAGATGATGCCGGAGTTTGGTTTTCTGAGACAATATCTCAGTGATATACTAGCTCTCCCCGTTTATCTGCCAGTCTCGCTTTTTTTTGCCTGGAGACTTCACCTAATTCCCGTGGATTATAGGCTGCATTTCACCCATATCCTTGCAGCAGTAGTTATTTTTAGTTTAATATTTGAAGGCATCATACCTGTCTTTGATACAAGCACCATCCGGGATCCATTTGATATCCTGGCTTATTTTGCAGGGGGATTCTTGGTATATATCGTGGGGTTCTCGGTAAAAGTGAATCGAATTTCAACCCAATAAGATTGAGGGATGTATGCGACCATATTTATTAGGAGAAAGCACCTGGAAACAGGTCAGAGAGCAAGAAGTTGATCTGGTAATCTTGCCCTGGGGTGCCACTGAGGCACACAATCTTCACCTCCCCTATGCTACAGATGTTCTGCAGTCGGATCATCTTGCAGCGGAAGCCGCTCGGTTGGCACATGAACAAGGTGCGAATGTAATGGTCTTGCCCACCATACCATTTGGGGTGAACACGGGGCAGACAGATATTTATCTGGATATTAATCTGAATCCCAGCACCATGACGGCTATCGTAGGGGATGTGCTTGAAACACTTGATCGACAGGGTGTCCGCAAATTTTTGATCTTCAATTCTCATGGCGGGAATGATTTTAAACCTATTTTGAGGGAATTGGGTCTCCAGTATCCAGATATGTTTATGGCGTTTACAAATTGGTTCTCCACAGTTGATAAATCCCAGTATTTTGAGAATGATGGCGATCATGCTGATGAAATGGAGACGTCTCTCATGCTGCACATCAGACCAGATTTGGTACGCCCGCTTGCTGATGCAGGTCCTGGGACAGAGCGTAAAATTAAAATCAAAAGCATTCAGCAAGGCTGGGCTTGGACTGAGCGGAAATGGTCTGAAGTAACCGATGATACGGGTATAGGCGATCCCAGACAGGCCACCATTGAAAAAGGTGCTGCCTATTTCAAAGATGTCACACAAAAAATGGCCGATTTGTTTATTGAAATCGCCAATGCAGATCTCAACGACCTGTATGAATAGACATATCATTTTCGTAAAGCCGCTCCTGCTGTTGCAGGTTTCATGGCTTTTGGAATAACCTTTAGGATGTAATTGTAAGCTTCAGTTTGTGTGCTTTTTTTAACTGTTATCATTTGGGCGATAACCAACCCCGTTCAGGAAGCGTTTCTTCTCGTAGAGGTGCCGGCCGGCATGGCTTCCAGAGATAAATCTCAGTTAGAAGGGAACTTCCTCTTCTGCTTCTGCGACTGCAACGGTTGCATTTTCTTCAGCACCCTTTTTCCAGCCACCTAGCATGGTGAGTTTTTCCCCAACAACTTCTGTCATGTAATGACGCTTTTCTTCTTTGTCATCCCATGAGCGAGTCTGAAGACGTCCTTCCACATAAATCAGGGCACCTTTTTTGACGTAGTTTTCTGTGAACTCTGCGATCTTTCCAAAAACCACAACCCGATGCCATTCTGTAGTATCCTGAAACTCTCCTTTCCCATCTTTACGGGTCTCTGTCGTGGCTACGCTGATGGTTGCGATGGCCAATCCCTTTGTTGTGTGACGCACATCAGCATCGCTGCCTGTACGTCCAACCAATAGCACTCTGTTCACGCTATTGCGCTGCATAATACCCTCCTTTTGTTGGTTTGATTGGGAATATTTTATAAGATGAAACAGGGAGAAGCAAGAGAAAAATGAAAAAAACTATTAGATATTTAATATAGTATAAAAATGAACGTAATGACATTGGATCTGTATTTTCCAGCAAACAACTGGTTTTCCACTGCATCTTAGAAGTTAGATTGGGGGGGTAGGAATCACTCTAGTTGTTAGAAGGGACAGGGATGAGTTTACTTGATCAAGTGTTTTTAGTTGGCACCTATATCATTGCCATGTTGGCGTTATGGTCTCTGAGGAATAGAAAAAGCGATGGTGGCATGAGATATCCCTCCGACTATTATCATTCCGGTGCATTTGCAGTTTTGGGCATTGCCAGCTTGCTCCTAAGCATTTTTGGATGGGGGATTCTAGGAATTATGGGTGAAGGAACGAGCAATAAACTAGTGGCCATCGTGTCTTCAATCATCCCTTTCTCATGGGGAACGGGGTTGATTTCAAGGTTTTTTCCAAGATATGAAAAATTCTTCCTGGGTTTGATGATCCTCGGTCTAGGTCTTATCACTTTGAGTCGATTTATGGATGCACCCTTAATGGCGAGAATTGTTTATCCAGTGTTTCATAGCACAGCGGCATCAGTCGTAATTGCCACCCCGATAATCGCAGCAAAAAGAGGGCTTATGAATTCGCATTTTCTCTCAATTTCAGTTGGAGGTGCCCTGATAAGTGCGACTGGTATTTCCCTGGCATTTCTGGCAGCAGGAAGACAATTATTGTTTTTGTCTCAAGAGATCGTCTTAATGATCTTTGGACCCATACTCTTTGCTGTGGCGGTACTTTATTTCTGGGGTCTGGTTCATGGAGAAAAATCCTGAGTGTCTTATGCAGATTTTTCAACTCAACTAGTCGAGTTGAGATGTTGTTATTCGTGAAAAAACGGTTTATATAAATTACTGATTGATAATTGACAACCCCCTGAACGGGAAAAATTCCACTGGAAACTTTATGAGAAACGCCAATCCATCTTTCCGACACCACATCCTTCAATCAATATTCGTATTGGTCCTCCTGGTCACTGTAGGTCCAGTCGAAGCAGGTGAAAATCTGGATTCGCTCTTTATTGAAGCACGAAAGGCAGCTACAGAATTAGGTGATCGAGACCTGGCCATTGAGCTGTGTCAACATGCCCTCGAAATCAACCCCAATTACCACGATTTTAAAATCCTCATGGGGCGATGCTATAGTTGGGGAGGGAACTACGACAAAGCCGAAGAGGTGCTTACCCAGGTTGTAGAAGCCGCTTCATCGTATCAGGACGCCCGGAATGCTCTACTTGACACCTATATCTGGTCCAAGCAAGATGAGAAAGCCCTGGCCTTATTAGAAACCTCAGTCCAGATGTACCCCAAAGATCTGGGATATATGGTCAAACAGCTTCAGGTTTTTGAAAGACAGAAAAAAATCCCTGAAGCGATGACAATTGCTAAGGAAATTTTAGTCCTTGAACCAAACCATAGCATGGCACAAGAGTTTATAGAACGTGTCGAAGTCTCTGAAATCACACGTTCTACTACTTTGCGATACACATACAATCGTTTAGCTGAAACAAACACAGAATGGCAATTTGTTGTCGTGGAGCCAAGTCTAGATCCATGGCATTGGGTGTCATTAGAGCATAAAGAATCATTAGCATTTGGTCCTGTTATCTTCAAACTGAATTATGCCAGTCGATTCCAAAACACGGCCAGTCAGATTGAAGTGGAATCATATCCAGTGCTTAGAAAAGGAACCTATTTCTACACTGGTATCGGCTTATCAAAATCAGATTTATTCCCTTCTTTTAGACTGGGTCTGGAGGTGTTTCAGGCTTTGCCCAAAGATTTTGAAGCCTCACTGGGTTTTAGATATCTCCAGGTTCCTGATAAACAAATCCCCATTTATGTGAGCTCCCTGGGAAAATATTGGCAATCCTACTGGTTCAATTTTAAAACGTATATTTCACCATCGAATTCAAGTCTATCTAAATCATGGATATTCTCTGTCCGGAAATATCTTTCCAATCCCCAAAATTTCATTGACGTCTACGCGGGTTCAGGCGTCTCGCCTGATGCAAACCTGGGTGGAGAAGAAATTGAGTTTTTGGGGAGTCGTAGTTTTGGTACTACCCTGAGAATTACTGTTAAACCACAATATGATGTGAATGTTGGGTTACATCTCTCCAATCTTGAAACCAGGGCTGATTCTTTTCGTGGAGATACTGGATTACAGATATCATTTACGAAACATTATTAGAGGAATCAAGGGCGTCATGATTGTTGGAATTAGGCTCGCCTAAGTGACATATATTACACTGAGATATGATTAAAAATATCTTGATTAGGTTTTGAGCTAATTCAAGTCATCTTGAAGGGATGAAAGAATTAAACAGGGGCTAAAAGAATGAAAAGAAATACACCAATTATATCACTCGCCATCCCATTTCTCATGGCAGGAATTCTAAGTAGTTGTACTGAGCCACCGGATGATGGCCGCATAATTCTGGTAAATAATCAGTCAACACTTCTAAATCGGATCACTTACGTCAATCAGATCATTGAAATTGATACAACGCTACAAACGGGAGGTCTGGTAAAACCTGCAGTTGATCCAGTAAGTCTTGTCTTAATTGCAGAGGTTGACCCGCCAACCATTGATGGGCAAGTCCTGCAAGCGACAGATATTTATATTAAGGGAGATAAAGCCTATGTTTCCTATAACATGATTGGTGAGCCCTATCTAGGCGCAGTGGATATTTTTGATATTAAGGATGAAGATGATCCAGAGTTAAAATCATCCATGCTTTTTACTGATTCAGACGTTAATGGCTTAACCTTTAAGGATAACAATTTGTATCTAGCCATGGCTACGAACCGTGATGAATTTAATTCTCCTGCTGTTGTTGAAAAAGTCCGTGTTAGAAATGATGCTCTGACGGATGAAACAGAAACATTTGATGTCCCCAGTTGGGCAGCCACAGATGTTGAAGTGACAGACAACCACCTTTTTGTGACTTCTGGAGCAGATAGTGGATATGTGACCGTGATTAAGCTTAGCAATGATGAGGTTGTCTTTTCGTATCCCGTTGAGGACGCTCGTGGTGTTGATACTGACGGAGATGATGTAGCGGTTGTCGCCGGAACTCCAGCCCGCATGGTTACCTTTGACTATGATTCAGGGGAAATGCTGAATGACTATGACCTGGAAGGCGCATCAATTGATTTTTCGAAATCAACCATTGAAATCCATAGAAAAAAAGCTGTTTTGGCGCTTGGAGATGGTGGTACCCAAATTATATGTCTGGAAGATGGCTCTGTTATCGAACAGATCGCGCCCCCGGTGGTAGATGATCTGGATCCATCTGTGACAGTTACCAATGCCGCCTCAACTGACAGTAAGACCTTGTATATGTCCAACGGTGAGGCAGGTGTTTATGTCGCCTATACCAGGGATAAATTTGATTCAAGAGATTGTGATGTTGATGATCTTAAGTTGATTGGTCAGTTTCGTCTGGATGATTTAGAATCAGTCAATGCTGTTAAGGTCGAAAAAGACTATTTGTTCATAGCTGGCGGACTTGGTGGTTTAAAAATTCTGGAAGTAACCGAAGCGGATGATTAAGAGGGTTCTCTCCCAGGAATATTAATCAGGGTTTGTCCAGGATCCGTTCAACCAAATTAGTCTGACTCACATAAGCTCGAATCATTTCAAGATCTGGATGAAAATCAATTTCCCCCCAATCAGTGGGATCACACTGACTGAAATGAACTTTATGCCCGGCATCGATAATATTCTGAATGGCTTTTAAGTAAAAGACATTCAGGTTTTCAGGGTCACGAACCATGGACTCTAGCATATCTCTATAAATGCCAGGTCCTGATCCACAGAACTTGATTATTCCCACAGATTCACCATTGGCTTCTTCCACAGGAACCTTTTTACTCACCCGCTTTACGAGACCATCAGCTGAGATAATCTTCATATCATCTTCATCATACTGGATTTTGATATCCGTAACCATGGTGATGGGATAGGCGCTTTTCATCAACTCGCGGATAACTGAGACATCGAAGATATCATCCCCATTAATGGTAATAAATTCATTAGAAAAACAATGCCGGGCCATCCAGACTGAGACGAGATTATTTGAGCTCTCAAAAAATGGGTTGTAAACGATCTCAATATTAAAATCCGAGCCATACTCCTTCAGCTTGGATTCTATCTGATCAGCCCGGTATCCAATGATCATGACGATGTCCTTGATACCACACTCCTTAAGGCTGTGCAATTGTGTTTCCAGAAGCGTAATTCCCTGGCCGACATCAACTAGACTCTTGGGGATATCTTTTGTGATTGGGTAAAGTCGTCTGCCTGTTCCGGCTGCAATAATAATAGCCTTCACTAATAATCCTTTCCTACAATAGCTTGATCATCTACCCGAAAATCCCATTCTTTTTGCGGTTCCCTCCAGGCTCCATAGCGGTAGGTCAGGTATCCATCATAGTCAGAGGGGATGAGATAGTCTTTGTCCTTAAAACGAATAGTAGAAAGTGACTCGGTAAAGTGAGAGGGCGTGGACTTGAGCACCCGTTTCTTGACGCCAACCACCCAGAAACATTCAGCCCCAATCTTGCGCTTAATAAAAACATCCAGCGTGACTTTCCCTTTTTTCAGCCCACGAGTATAATTACGGATTTTGATGATTTTCAGTTCACCCCTTTTAAAGGGTCCCATATCAGTTTGATGGTTTTGGAGTGTTAATCGGTATCCTTGAAGCAATAGCATGGGGATGATCAACCAGAGCTTGGATTTATGGGTGTCATACATGGAGATGTCCATATCATTATCCCAGGGTAGGAGTCGCTGCTCTCGGACAAGCCCAATTTGAGTGCCACCTTCCAGCCAGTATGGGGCACTCACCAGATCGCAGATACGAGTCACATCACGGAGCATCTTTTCAGCGATCTGAAGATTGTTTCCATCAGACAATTTATATTTACCGGACAACGTACCTCCAGAATAGCCCTTACAGTTTAAACGAAGCAAAAACTTACCTACAGTTTAAACGAAACCAGGGGATATGTGACTTGATAAAACAACACAAGCGCTGGTTTTGCTGACCTTCTAAGTGAGTTGTCGACTTGAGGTGGGGGTGATGTGACGGGGCTAAATATCAGTTGGTTCGGGAAAAATTAAAGTAAAGGTGGACCCAAAGCCCTTTTCACTGGTAACGTTAATTTTTACATGATTCATATCGAGATAGCGCTTGGACAAGGCGAGGCCAAGTCCAATACCCTGGTAATCTTTTGCAAGACCTTCACTTTCTTGTGAAAATACCTGGAACATGCGTTCGCGATATTCATCAGAAATGCCTATACCAGTATCGGTGAAAGTAAGGTGGAGGTTACCATCCACCCGGTCAAGCAGAACAGTAACACTGCCTTTATCGGTGTACTTGATGGCATTCTGCAGAATATTATGGATTGCATGATAAACGGAATATTGGTCAAACTGGACTTCATCAGCTTCGGTGAGGAGTTCACATATAAGCTTGAGTCCCTTTTCTTCGGCATCTGGGGCGAGCTTCTCACAAAGCAATTGAATAAGTTGACCCAAACGGTGCATTTTTGAATCCAGTCGAAGTGTCCCTGCTTCCAACTCTGATATGTTAATGATAGAATCAAGCGTGCGCAGCAGGCGTTGACTGCTATTATTTATAAATTTGAAGTAATCTTCATCAGCCGGCTTCAGATTATCTCCAAGACTCTCTTTGAGACGACCGGTAAAACCAGTAATCGTGGTGAGAGGTGTGCGGATTTCGTGGGTGATATTTGCAATGAACTGGTCTTTTACCTTATTGGCATTCCGGGCATCGATGAGCGCTTGCTCCAGACTTTCTTCAGCGCGCTTCCAACCCGTGATATCACGACTTACCCCCAGAACGGCGGTAATATTCCCAGATCGATCGCGGACAGGGTTAATGGAGGTACTCACCCATATGGCCTTGCTCGTCGTGGGCATTGGGGTTTCGTAGGTAGCGCTTTCACCACTGATAAAGGTTTTATTCAGATAGCCCTTAAAAGTTTCAACTGTCTGAGGTGGAAATAACTCAGAGATATTTTTGCCTTCAATTTCATCAATGCTGCGACTTAAATATTTTGTGGCGGCGCGATTGACGGATTGCACCACGCCCTTGCTATCGATAAGAAAAATGATATCAGAAGAATACTCAAGGAGGGTGCGATATTTTGCTTCATTCACAATATGCAGGGCTTCCATTTCACGTTGCTCAGATAAATCTCTGATATAAATGCGGGCCCCGACTGGAACCATATCATTATCCAGAACAAAGGCTCCCTGGCATTCCCCCAAAAAACCTTCACCATTTTTCTTCATCATCATGAAGTCATAGAGATCTTGTTTCTCATAACGGGTATAGGCAGTGTGATTCTGGTAATTTTCCAGGCCAAACTTTTCGGCTACCCTGATGGATCGCGCGTATTCATTGTCATTCTGGAATATATCTCTGAGAGGTAAGCCAGCCTCAATATCGGTTTGGGTGAATTCGAAAAGGGAGAAGGCGATGCGGTTCATATATATAATACTACGACTGGCGAGATCTATTTCAATCAAGGCACCGGGGAGAAAATCAAAATACTGATGCGATTCTCGTTTGTAATTGTGCATAGCTTCCATACTCCACCATTAATTATCAAGTGCGTGGCTGCGATAGGGCTTGGGCTGAGGAAGGATTTTGGAGATGGGGCATATGATGCGTGAACCTCCATGATGTCCCAACATCAACCTGATATTCGTGTATTCCCCACTTGATTGGGGAAAAGATAATCCATGCCTGCTAAACCAGCAAGTCAAGAATTCTCACCACATTATGGCGAAAATAGTTAAAAACAGGAAATAAATATTAATTGTTAATCAAACTATAACAGTTTGAAGTCAGCCTCCAGTAAATCCCCAGAGTTTGGGCCGACAAAAACTTTAAAATCTCCAGGCTCCCAACTGAATTGCATGTCCTGGTCCCAAAAGCGCAACTCCTCAGCGCTCAAAGTGAAATGAATTGTCTGTGATTCACCGGAGTCGAGCATGATTTTTTGAAAACCTTCCAGCTCCAATATGGGACGTGTAACCGACCCGATCATATCACGAACATATAATTGGACCACTTCTTCACCAGCTACAGGACCTGAGTTTTTCACAGTCACTTCAACAGAAATGATCTCTCCGGCGTGAAGGCTGGATTTATCCAATTCAAGATTGCTATACTCAAATTCAGTATAGCTTAAACCATATCCGAAGGGGTACTGTGGACCGTGCTCTTCATCGATGTATTTTGTGGTGTAGCGGTCATTGGCATCAAAGGCTCTACCGGTGTGTTTATGATTGTAGTATATGGGTATTTGACCCTCTGAACGCGGGATGGTCACAGGAAGCTTTCCGGAGGGATTGTAGACGCCGAAAAGCACATCAGCGATGGCGGGACCAGATTGTACACCGAGATGCCATGTTTCAAGAACAGCATCACAATTCTCATACATCCAGGGTTCAGCGATGGGTCGTCCATTCATAAGAACAACCACCACTGGTTTTCCAGTGGCTTTGAGCATCTGGAGTAGTTCCAATTGAACACCTGGAAGGCCAATATCTGAACGACTTAACGCTTCCCCGCTCATCAGGGCTTCTTCACCCACTACAGCGATAATTACATCTGCCTGCTTGGCCATAGTACGGGCTTTTTTGAAGCCGGTTTTGTCATCAGAATTGACTTCACAACCAGGTGTTGTCAAAATTTCTGTTTTTTCACTTACTGCAAGCTTGACCCCTTCCAAAAGGGTCGTGACATTTTCGCTATTCCCTTGCGCAGACCAGGTTCCCATTGGCGTGACTGGATCATTAGCCAGGGGACCGATGACGGCAATTTTTGCCAGGTCCATGCTCAGAGGGAGAGTATTGTGCCTGTTTTCAAGAAGCACGATGGATTTTTTTGCAACCTCTCGAGCATGCTTGAAATGATCATTGTGAAGAACATATTCAGTTTCTCTCTCCGTATCGCAATAACGAAAGGGGTCTTCAAATAATCCCAGGTCATATTTGATACCGAGAATTCGTTTTACCGCATCATCAATCATCGCGATGTAGGATGCATCCTCGGCGACTAATTCCTCTAAGTAGGTTTCATAGGTTGTTGATACCATTTCCATATCACAACCAGCAGCTAGGGATAGTCTGGCGGCGTCCTTGTCAGATGCAGCATAGCCATGGTCAGTCATTTCCTGAACAGAAGCCCAATCGGAGACAACAAAGCCCTGGAAATCCCATTCCTTCTTCAAAATCTGGCGAACCAACAGGTGACTGGCTGATGCTGGTGTACCATTCAGATCATTAAAACCATTCATGAAAGAGGCAACTCCAGCTTTGGCAGCTGCCATGAAGGGGGGGAGATATATTTCGCGTAGCGTATGTTCGGAAACTTCGGTGGTATTATAGTCACGACCACCTTCAGCAGCACCGTATGCAGCAAAATGTTTTGCCGTTGCAGCAATGGTCATGGTGCTTGAAAGTTCATCACCCTGATATCCTTCAACCCGGGCAACAGCTACCTTTGATCCCCACCAGGGATCTTCACCGGCACCTTCCATGATGCGCCCCCAGCGAGGGTCTCGGGCAATATCCACCATGGGAGCAAAATTCCAGTGGACACCTGCAGCTGCAGCTTCTATGGCTGTGATTTCAGCAGATCTTTTGATGAGATCAAGATCCCAACAGGCGGCCTCCCCCAGGGGAATGGGAAAAGTGGTGGCATATCCATGAATCATATCATAACCAAAGATCAGGGGGATGCCCAAACGAGAACCATTTACGGCCATTTCTTGAGCTTCTCTGGTTCTCTCCGCGCCCACAACGTTTAGAAAAGAGCCAAGACGTCCTGTGCGTACCAATTCCAGTGTGCTGGAATCGGAGGTGATGGGACCTGTAAATTCGAAACTACCCGTAGCCTGGCTCATTTGTCCGATTTTTTCAGAGAGGGTCATCTTATTGAGAAGAGAATCAATAAATGCCTCTTTTGGTGAAAGGTTTTGAGCCTGTTCTGGACCAGAACACCCAAAAAAGATTCCAAGTAGTAGCGTAGATAATATCAGTCGCATTTGCCCCATCCTATTTGTCGGTTTTATAGTTTTGATACCCTGATATAATAAGATTCTATTTTCAAAATACTCTTAAAACCAGGTTGAATAATTCTTCATTTTCCTGGATATATTTGGGAAGTTGGGATGCAAATTGATGGATAGTTATTTCTCCATCTGAGTAATATAAGAGAAGAGGGACACATGTTCAGATTTAGCCACCTGTTTATCACAATGCTATTTTCAACAAGTCTTATTGCTGGTCCTGAAGACTGGCGAATTGCGTTGTGCATCTCTGACGATCCGCAACATCAGATGAATGTGTCCTGGCGCACTGTGGCGGAGCTGGACAGTCCCCACGTGCAGCTTGCACTTAATTCGCCACTGGTAAAATTTTACAAGGATCATCGTGAATTTAGTGCTCATGTAGAAGCAGTGGTACTGAGCGATAGCAGCGAAGTGTTTGCATATTCCTCAAAAATGAGAAACCTGGAGCCAGGAACTTCATATGCCTATCGAGTGGGTTCCAAGGAGCAGTGGAGCGAGTGGTTTGTTTTCGAAACGGCCAAAAGCACTGAGGACTCCTTTCGCTTTCTCTATTTTGGAGATCCTCAGAACGGATTACTCAGCCACGTGTCAAGAGCGATCAGGGCAGGATACCGGGAGGCGCCTGAGGCGGCTTTCCTTACCATGGCTGGAGATTTGGTCTCGGTGCCTGGCATTGATCAGCAATGGGCAGATCTTTTCCATGCAGGATCTTGGATTTTTGGCCAGGTACCTCAGGTGCCCGTGATGGGAAACCATGCCTACTACATCAATGGGAAATGGCTGGACGAGTACTCTCCTTACTGGCGACCCCACTTCACTTTGCCGGAAAATGGTCTGGCTATACTTCCTGAGACAAACTATTTCTTTCACTACCAGGGATTGCTTTTTGTCGTCTTGAATGGGAGCGAGCAATTGAAAGAGCAGGCAATCTGGCTGGATCAACTCTTGGATCAAACTGAGAGTACCTGGATCATCGTTAGCATGCATCAACCGCTTTATTCTACTGGACGGGGCAGAGATGGGACCAAAAGGCGAGATGCATTTTTGCCAGTATTCGACAAATATGAGGTGGATCTGGTTCTCCAGGGGCACGATCACACTTTCGGGCGTACCTATCCCTTGAAAAATAGTAAGCGAGTTAGGGGTCGCCAGAAGGGAACAGTTTATATCAATTCAGTCTCTGGGTCGAAACAATACAAGCTGGAGCCAGCGATTGAAAATGTGTTTGCTGTAACTGACGCTGATCAGCAATTCTATCATGTCATAGATGTCCAACCCTCGAAACTCAAGTTGTCTTCCTACACAGTGGATGGGGCGCTGAGAGATGAAATCATCATCAAGCCGTCTAAATTGAGGTAAAAATTGTCCCGAAATCAGGCGAACATGCCATGTTCTAGTGGAGTGAAACACTGCCCCATGGGGAGTGTCATTCCGTAGCTCAGGGGTGAGTTACTACCTGAATTACCACGATTTTTGTTGTCCAGGCAGCTTCTTTTTTTCTTTTTTCAATTTATTCAGAAATCGAACAGGACAAGGTCTGGGATTGGCACTTTTCTCCCTTTGTAAAAATTCAGTAATAATAGACACTTATGATTTCCTGACGAATGATGCACGTGTTATTAGTTGTCTCGGGAATGTAATCCTGAGGAGTCATTCGCTTCAAGAATTCCTCAAAAACTGGAATCGAAAGCCTTGGTGAAGGTATGTAAAGATTGTAAACTAACCCGCTAACCAACAAAGTCCGAAAGGGAAGGGAAACCGTAATGAAGAAAAGTAGTATTTTTATTACTGCTCTGTTGCTTGTCCTCGGTACTATGTCCAGTTCATATGCAAATGTATATGCAACAAACATAGAAGTAAGTGCCGAAGTGATTACAACAGGAGCAACGAACACATCTGTTGATATCTCATTTGTATTGAATGAAGATGCTGACAGCGGAGTTGATGTAGAAATTTATAGTGGTGCAAGCCTTGTGCGCACCATTACGCTGGCAACAGCAACCAAGGGAACCAACTCTGTAACCTGGGATGGTACAGATGCAGGTGGGGCAACTCTTCCCGACGGAGATTACACCTTCGAAGTGACAGCTTCGGATGATGGAAATGCCACTTGGACGAAGATCAGTGATGATCTAAAGACCGTTATGTACTCACCAAAGGGTGTTTCAGTTAATCGTAATCTGGATAGCCCTCTTTTTGGAACCGTGTATATCTCAAATGGATACGCCGGTACCAGCGCAAATACGGGAGCTTTCTATAATGGCGATGGGGTTTTCCTCTTTAGTTCTGCCCAGGACAGTCTGGGGTTTTCAGATGGTGGTGTGGATTGGTCAAGTTCATCCAATGCCCCCGGAAAAACCTCCATCGGTTCTGATGATAGAATCTATGTAACCCATTATGGTACAGATGAACTCTATGTATTTGATGGTATGGTTGATCCAGCCTCAGGCTTTCGTCTCTTAGACGCTGATAACAAAGTTGAAAACCAATGGGTCCAGGGAAATTTTATTACAGGTTCTGGTGCTGACCGCGCGATTTACACAGCTGATGGTCACTATGCAACTGGCCAGGGAATTCTCAAATATACGATTGGTTTGGAGGACACACTCCTGGCTGGCAATTACGGTGAGCTGACTGTGTTAAGACCAAACAATGGGTATTATCAGAGAGATGTTGAAGTTGATTCTCAGGGCAATATCTATTTTTGTCAGATGCGTGCAGACCCGAATCAGGCCTATCCACTCCTGAAATATCCTGCCTATGGTGATACAGCCATGGCGCTTGCAGATACTCTATGGACAGTGCCCATGACCTATACTGGGGCACAGGGAATTGCATTGGATGAATCCAGCAATCGTGTCGCATGGGGTTCTTATTATTCTGGAACTGTCTACATACATGATATGACTACCGGTGCCCTCCTCAATACAATCGCAACAGGTCAATCCAGAACACAAGATCTGGCTTTTGATGCTGCTGGAAACCTGTATACAATTGACAATGGCAGCGAATACTGGCATATCTGGTCAGCACCAGATGGAGCCAATTCCTTCACAACACCTGGTTTGGCAACCATATCAATTGAAACACCTGCCTCTATTAACACGGTGTTTATCAGTGAATTGGCAGATCCAAACAATGATGCTGGACTAAGGTTTGTTGAGCTTCACAATTCAGCTGATCTGGCTCTGGATCTCACAGGTTGGGAACTTCGCAAATACACAAATGATGCAGCGACTGTAAGTCAGACATTGCCTCTCGTAGGCTCCATCCCTGCACTTGGTAATTTTGTAATCGCCACAGGTGTTGTGGATACTGACTTTGAAACAGCATACGGTATGGCGCCAGATATGTTTGATGGTGCAGACAATAATGTTGCCGGAAGTAACGGTGATGATAACCTTGAACTTGTAGATCCAAGCGGTATGGTTGTCGACCAGTTTGGTGTTCCTGGTGAAGATGGATCGGGAACTAACCATGAATTCGAAGATGGCCGGGCTGTACGCCTTGCTACTGTAACTGTGGGAAATCCTACCTGGGATCCTGCTGAATGGGCCATTGATAGCGATGCACCTTCTGGCTTCGGTCCTCAAGATGCTCCAGATGATTTTGATCCTTATGTCTGGCCAACTATCATTCCTCTGGAAGTTATTTCGGCCGTGTCAATCAGCGATACAGAAATCGAAGTAATGTACTCCGGTGACCTGACTGCTGTTGATGTAGCGGATTACTCCACGACTGGAACCGCAGTAACCTTTGCATCAGCAACGCTAGATGGAGCTGACGCTTCATTGGTTCACCTCGTTGCTTCAGCTGCAATAGTAGGAGATGCAATTACAGATACTCTTACGGATGCAGCCAATGCTAGCTCCTTTGAGTTCCTCGCTGGAATAACACCCATTGGTTTTACCAATACGCTAAACCCAGGCGGACAAATTGCACAAGGTATTACGGGAACCTTTGTGGGACTCGTAACAGCCAATGATGCTTTTAACAATATCTGGGTCAATGATGGCAACGAAGCCTATATGGGAGTCATGGTCTTTGATTATGACTTTGATGGACTCGTAGCTGTTGGTGACGAGATCATGTTTACAGCTGATCTTGACATTTATAATAATCTCTCAGAATTGAAGAATCCTGTTTTACTGGGAACAATATCCACTGAGAATCCAACTATTCCAGCCATGATCACAGGTGCCGATATTGACAGCTCTCTGGCTGCTGATACCAATCCTGCTGAACAATGGGAAGGTCAGTTGGTACAAATCGATAGTGCCACAGTACTGGCATATGATGGCGCTTCCTATACCTACGAATTGTCAGATGACGAGGGTGTCACCAAATTCCTCGTTGGCGATAATGTAGATTATCATTTGGGAGCTGTTTCTCTAAATGTAGGAACGGCCTACGATATTGTCGGTGTTGTGGATTATACCGCTGGTAATTATCGGGTCAATCCTCGGGATATGGAAGATGTTGTTGATCTTTCAGTATTACCCAGCATTGCATCTGTGATGTCCTTGAGTGATACTGAAATTGATGTGGCCTACACACTTGAAGTAGGCGTTGTTGATGTTGCTGACTATTCGATTGCAGGAACTCCTGTGACCTTTGCATCTGCAACCATTGACACTGAAGATCTCATGCTGGTACACCTGGTAGCCTCTGCAGCAATTACCGCAGACGGTATTGCCGATACCCTGGTAGACGCAGCCAATGCTGACACAGTATTCTTGTATGCCGGAATTACACCAATTTCATTCACCAATGCCTTGAATCCAGACGGTCAAATCCAAGTGGGTTATCCAGTGACAGTCTCTGGTCTAATTACTGCTGATGATGAATACAACAATGTGTGGATTAACGATGGTGTGGGTGCCTATAATGGTGTCCTCCTATATGACTATGATATTGGTGATACTCTTGATGTTGGTGATCAAGTGTTACTTGCCGGTGATTTGGACATATACAATAACCTATCAGAGTTGAAACATATTAATCTGATAGAACACACCTCCAGTGACAATCCCACAATTCCTTCTGTGATCACAGGAGCCGATATTGACAGCTCACTTGCTGCCGATACAAATCCTGCTGAACAATGGGAAGGTCAACTGGTAAAAATCGATTCTGCACTCGTGCTTGCTCACGATGAAACAGGATATCGATATGAGTTGAGTGATGATGGTGTGACAAGTTTCCTCCTGGGTGATGATGTTGACTATCATTTTGCCAATATCGCACTAGATGTTGGATCCACGTATAATCTGGTTGGTATTGTGAGCTACTACTATGGTCACTACATCATTAGTCCTAGAAATATGGGCGATGTGATGGAGCTTGATCTGGCTGGTCCAGAGCTAGCTGGGATCGTAGCTGTATCTGAGACTGAACTTCAGGTTCGATTTACTGAACCTATTGCTTCTGCAGATGCCATGGTTCTGACCAACTTCAGTGTGAGTGGTGGCATTGGAAATCCAACTGCAGTTACCATGATCAATGATTTCACTTATCTGTTGACTGTAGCTGCGATCACACCCAATATGGATTATACCCTGACTGTAAATGGTATCCATGATATGTTCGGTAATGCTATTGAGGCTGATGCCGTGATAGATTTCATGCTCGATATACCAGGATCACTGTTTATTGACCGAATCATGAATGACTTTACCGTCGATGTCGGAAACTGGGGACATCCAACCTATTCAGGTTCAACTTCAGGTATCCTGACAACTTCTACATTTGCCTCTTCAGATTCGTTGGCATTTGCTGGTACTCATTCAGGTGAGATGGTTCTCCTTGATGATCCCGGCGTAGATGGCGGTTGGTTTGTCAGATTGTGGAATATCAACCGAGTCGACAGAATTGATGCCGATTCGAAGATGTTCTTCTATCTCCGTGGTGGTAATGCTGATATGCAGGCTCGTATTGTGATCAAGGATGACGATGGATACGAAGCTGGTCCATGGCGTGATATCACACATGCTGAAGATGACTGGCAAGTCGTTTCCCTGGATCTTGAAACTGATCCTGTTGTTGGATGGATAACTGGAAATAGTACGATTAATGCAGCAAGTGGAAGTGTTGCCATTGACTGTATTCAGATTCGTTGTTCAGAAGACGTCACAACCACTCTGTTCTTTGACATGGTTACTGAACGCTACAATATTGATCCAGTGGAAGTCACATTTGATGTGAACATGAATGTTCAGACACTCATGGAAACCTTCGCTCTGGGAACTGATTTTGTTGACGTTGCTGGTTCCTTTAATGGCTGGGGTGGCACACCCATGGTTATGGAAGGTCCTGATGCTGACAGTGTTTATTCATACACTGTAGCAGGTCTATATCCTGGTGAAAGCCTGGAATACAAATTCAGGATCAACGGTAACTGGGATACATCTGAATTTCCTGGTGGTGGTCCAAACCGTGTTTATGTCGTTCCAGATTCGAACAGTGTAGTGTATAACTGGTATAATGATGTAGAAACTTATGTTGGTGTAGATCTTGCCGGTCTGCCAACAGAATTTGCACTGCATCACAACTATCCAAACCCCTTCAACCCAATCACAAATATCAAGTATGATATACCTGAGAATACCTTTGTAAGGCTCTCTATCTATAACATGCTTGGTCAGCATGTGGTTGATCTGGTGAATGAAGATCAGGCACCTGGTTTTTATCATCTCCAATGGAATGGTTTGAACAAAAATGGTACGCCAGTTAGTAGCGGTATGTTTATCTATCGTCTCACCACACCAGAGTTCTCAAAATCTGGGAAGATGACGTATCTAAAATAAAAATCGTTTAAATCCGGTTTTTCAAGACCCCCGGCCATTGGTTGGGGGTCTTTTTTTTACCCCACAGTTCACTTGAAAGCCTGAATCCCCTGACAATGCTTCCACCAGATATCATAAGGTTTCAACTTGTCCATTCCCGATTAGATTAACTGCCACCCAGAATGTTGATTCCATGCTTCCTTAATGGATTCCCACCTGACCTTCAGGGGAGTGAAGAGTAACCATAGAATAGGTTAAATTTTATATGAGTGACATCACCAACGACCAACCAAGACCTCGATCCATGTATCTCCTTGAAGGCAATATTGGAGCAGGAAAAACCAGTTTGGGAAATATTCTGAAAAACTCAAATCAGTTTGAGTTTCTGGAAGAACCCGTGGATACCTGGCGCGATGGTTTTGCCGGAAATCTATTTGAAATGTTTTATTCAGACATGCCGCGATGGTCCTTTACCTTCCAGATTATGGCATTTACTACGCGGGCAAAAACCTGGTCGGAAATTTTACAGAAGGTGCAAGGGGATCGTGTCGTTTTGGAGAGATCAATCTACACGGATAGAAACGTCTTTGCAAAAAACCTGTATGCTGGTGGTGCCATGAACGATTCAGAATGGCAGGTCTATCAGCAACTCTGGGAGTTTTTAGCGTCTAACTATTGTGAGAAGCCTCAAAAAATCATCTATCTGCGAACGCCAGCTGAGCTCTGTCTGGAAAGAATTAAACAGCGGGGTCGCAATGAAGAACAACAAATGCCCCTGGACTATCTGAAAAGCCTTGAAGATTTGCACGATGAATGGCTCATGGACCATCCAGATGTGATACATATAGACGGCACACGCCGCTGGTCGGCTCAAGAGATTGAGACCCTCCTGCTTTAATTCTGATTTTCGTTCGAAAATGTTTCAACATTCAGGTATGATAAACCAGGGATATTCCTCAAGATACCATTAATCCAATCAGGTCCCACAGGCGAAGCCCTGGATACTTTCATAGCCGCCGCCATCTCGTTGGGTCCTACAAACCATATCTTAAGATCAAGAACAGAACCTTCTCGTTTCTCAACTTCTCCACGAATGGCTGTTTCTATTTCATTGCCTGCGGCACGATCCAGCAAGATTTCTGCTGAGGAGGATAGCAAGCCTTTTGACCATTTAAGGATAATTATGGCACCAATTATTCCCATAAGTGGATCCATCATCTGCCAGCCCCAATATTTTCCCATAAGCAGTGCACCAATGGCAAGGATTGATGTTAGCGCATCTGCCAACACATGAAAATAGGCGGAGTGTAAGTTAAGATCATCGATATCATGACTATGGGTGTGATCCTCGATTGAAGTGCCCATTAAAAGAATGGCTGAGATAATATTAACAATCAATCCCATGATGGCGACAATAATGGCCTCGCTAAATTGAATTGAAACCGGTTCAACAAATCGTTCAATAGATTCTATGATCATAAAAAGAGCTACAACAGCCAGAGCCACAGCGCTGGCAAAACCTCCCAGGGTTGTCACCTTGCCCGGTCCAAATGAAAACCGCCTGCTATCAATATTTTTGCGAGCATATCGATAGGCAAAAATTCCAATCCCAAAGGCAGCGGCGTGGGTTCCCATATGCCAGCCATCCGCCAGCAGAGCCATGGAACCCGTCAAATAGCCGGCTCCGATTTCTATAAACATCATGATAAAGGTCAGGGCAAATACTCGCCACGTTTTGGTTTCGTTCTCCTGCTGATCCATGTGCTGGTGGTGTGAGTGTGACACAGAATTATCCTTTGGTTATTTTTTTCCGCAAATGTACGCGAGCTGTCGATTTACCCTGCCAGTAGAAATGTCTATAAAACCGCACTCCTTTAGCAGAGGGGTGAGTCGTTGAACGTTGTCCTTAAGTTTTTTGTTACCCCCGTGAAGGTGAATGATCAAGTCGCCTAATTGTTGGAAGAAGCTCCCGCCAACTGACTCCATGTCCACGATGTAAACTGACCCCCCTGGTTTTAATATTCGATAGAATTCACTTATTCCTTTTATCTTCAAGTCGCCTGGAAGATGGTGCATGACCAGGCTGTTCATAACCCCATCGAAAGTTTCATCCGGGTGAGAGATATTTTCAATCAAATCCACCTGAAAATCCACAGCTATACCCAACCCTTCAGCTTTCGAACGTGCAATATTAATCATCTTCACGGAAGCATCTGAGCCAAACACTGCGCCCTCTTTTCCAACAATATCACATGCTAAAATAGCTTGATCGCCAGTTCCACAGCCAACATCAAGCACCGTATCACCGGATTTGAAGGGTGCTTTGGCAGCTATTTCATTACGCAATATTTTGGCTCTACCCAGTGAGGCTACATTTACGAGAGTATCATAAAATGATGCCCAGGGTATGGTTCGTCCTGTTGTTGTGGGGGCTGAAGTAGGTGTATGCATGTTTTGCTCCTCATCTAAAACACTCAATTCAATACTGAACACTCTGTTCGGAAATAGTATATTATTGGGAAAATGGTATGTCAACAGACAAGCAGTCGGATTTGTTCAATTGTGAACAATCCTGGAGCATTGTTCGGAAAGTGAAGGTATCAATTTGGATCAAGGTAGAACGGATAGAAGAGTAACAAGGACGAGAACCCTTCTACGAGGAGCCCTTATGTCACTTATGACTGAACAGGGTTACGATACCATTACTGTCCAGAATATTCTGGATCGCGCTGATGTAGGAAGATCGACTTTTTATTCCCATTACCGTGATAAGGAAGAACTGCTTCTTAGTGGGATGGACGATATACTTCATAGTCTGATACTTACACTGGAACACCCCCATCATTGTGACCACCAAAAAATACTTTCAACTGAACCACTATTCCAACATGCACAGGAGGAATTCCCACTACACAGGGCCATCATGGGAGGTCAGGGGATAAATTTGATGATTCATAAGATTCAGAGACATCTGGGACAACATGTGGAGGAAGAATTGAAGAAATGGCTGCATAATGATCAAAAGCCCAATATTCCACTCTCACTCCTGGGTCACCATGTGGCCAGCGTTTTACTTACACTTCTTCGATGGTGGTTTGATAACAATAAGCCATACACGCCCGCCAGAATGGATGCGATTTTCCAGAAATTAGTCATGCCGGGGATAAGAGAAGCTATGCCCTCCAATAGTTGATGAGGTGAACAGCCCTTCAAATGGTTCGTTGCTCTAGTTAGCTCTTTAACTCGAGCAAACAACTAAGAACTACTTGATATTATTTTGGACAAAAATTGTGTGAGAATAGATTGTAATAGGACAATATTTATCTCAAATCAAATCTTGTGCACCCTGCCTTCGAGATTATCTTCTCCAATCCAAAAGTGCTGATAAAGTAGCTTGTTAATAACAGGTTAGCGATCGTCATTAGCCCCTTTTACCAGTAAGTTTTAATGCTACAGGGAGTCCATGGACAAAGCAAGAACAGACTTGGGGAATCCAATCCTGGACCGTTTACCAGTCCACTTACAACAATTTATCAAACCCCAAATTTATAGTGATTACACGGCAATCGATCAGGCGGTTTGGCGTTTTGTCATGCGCATGAATGTTCGACACCTTCAGAATATTGCCCATCCCAGCTATCTGGAGGGACTGGCCAAGACTGGCATCTCAGTGGATAATATTCCAGATATGAAAACCATGAACGAGGTACTTTCAAGGATTGGCTGGGCGGCTGTATCAGTGGATGGATTTATCCCGCCAGCTGCCTTTATGGAATTCCAGGCCTACAATGTGCTCGTCATTGCAGCCGATATCCGCCAACTTCAACACATTGAATACACACCGGCACCTGATATTATACACGAAAGCGCAGGACATGCCCCCATCATCGCCAATCCCGAATATGCTGAGTATATCAGACGCTTTGGAGAGGTGGGATCCAAGGCCATTGGGAGCGAAAAAGATCATCAGCTCTATGAA
Source organism: Candidatus Neomarinimicrobiota bacterium (assembly GCA_016784545.1). Taxonomy (NCBI): domain Bacteria; kingdom Pseudomonadati; phylum Fidelibacterota; species Fidelibacterota bacterium. The sequence goes on along the minus strand of JADHUM010000002.1, from coordinate 77,273 downwards.
GCCGTAAGACACCTCTCAATTATTAAAGAAGCCCCTGGTACTAAGCAGGACGAGCTCCTCATCGCTGAAAAACGTATCAATGATCTGCAGCAGAACATGGGTGAACCCAGTGAGATGGCTTTGATTCGCAACTTGCACTGGTGGACGGTGGAGTATGGCCTGATCCAGGTCGGAGAAGCAGTAAAAATTTATGGTGCTGGCTTACTTTCATCTATTGGGGAAAGCAGCGCTTGTCTAAGTGATCAGGTTGTGAAACTACCATACACCCTGGATGCAGCCTATCAGGATTTTGATATCACCAAACCCCAACCCCAGCTGTATGTCACGCCAGACTTTGCCCATCTTAGCCTGGTCCTCGAGGAATTGGCCAACAAAATGGCGCTTCGAAGGGGAGGTCTCCAAGGGGTCAAGAAACTTGTCGATTCAAAAAGACTGGGGACTATCGAATTAAGTACAGGCTTGCAAATTTCCGGTGTCTTTGATGACGTCATTACTGTGGATGATAAACCTGCATATATCCACACGATGGGTGCAACTGCCCTGGCTTTACGAGACCGTGAATTGGTAGGGCATGGAACAACATATCATCATGAAGGGTTTGGTTCTCCACTTGGAAAGTTAAAGGGTGTAAATCTCGCCATAGAAGACATGAGTCCCAGAGATCTTATGGCTTATGATATCTATGAGGGTAAAAAGACCTCCATCGAGTTTGAGAGTGGTATCCTGGTGCAGGGAGATGTGGTTACAGGGAAAAGAAATTTACAGGGGAAGATCGTTCTCATCAGCTTTGAGAATTGTACTGTGACTCTGGGGGATCAGATATTATTTGCTCCTGAATGGGGTGTCTATGATATGGCTGTGGGCAGAGATGTTGTTTCAGCCTATGGTGGTCCTGCAGATCCCAAAAGTTTTGATCAAATTATCCGCGTACCTCAAGAGCAAACCATTCAGGTGGAACCATCGCAAAAATTTAAGAATCTGGAGCAATTGTATCATAAGGTGCGACTGGCCCGGGAAGACAACATGTCAATTGATCTCAAAGATATCTATGTCAAACTTAAGAAAGATCATCCTGAGGATTGGCTGCTGGGTCTGGAACTGTTGGAGATGTGTGACGCTGGATGTGAACTATCACACACCCTGCAGACTTATTTGGATCAACAGGGACAAAGGTCTCCACAGAATAAACATTTAATTGAATTTGGAATGAATCATCTCATGCAGGATGCTCCGCATGAACAAAGAGGGAAGTGAAATGTCTGATTCATTGGGAATCCGCAAGTATGACTATGTAGAATTTTATGTGGGCTCGGCCAAGATGGTGGCCTATTGGTACGCAAAAGCCCTGGGACTGAAAATTGAGGGTTACTCTGGACCTGAAACGGGCTGTCGAGACAGAATTTCTTATTATCTCACCCAGAACGACTTGAAAATTGTAATCACCGGAAGTCTCCAACCCAGCACAGTTGATATATCAGCCTTCCTCAATCTGCATGGTGATGGGTTGAAGCGCTGGGCCATTGAAGTGGACGATGTGGAGAAAATATTTAATCATGCTGTGAAGCAGGGAGCTGTCATTCAGAGACGTCCTCAAAAAATTGAAAATGAGCACGGCTATATCACTGAAGCTGCGATTCGTCTGTACGACGATACTGAACTGGTTTATATCAATCGGGACAACTACAAGCATATATTCCAACCTGATTATGACAGACCGATCCAGGATATCCAGATGACCTCAGGGAATGCAGGTTTGATCGGTATAGATCATATCGTGGGTAATGTGCGTGAAAATGAAATGGACAAATGGGCCGACTATTATGTTCGCACCATGAACTTTGAAACCTTTATTGATTTTAAAAAGGGAGATATTGGGACAAAATATTCAGCCCTTTTATCTAAGGTTGTTCGTTCAGAAAAATCCACTATCAAAAACCCCATCAATGAGCCCTATGAAGGGGAAAAGAAATCTCAGATTGAAGAATACATCGAGCAGTATCATGGAACAGGCGTTCAACACATCGCCATACAGACCGATGATATCATACACACTATTCGCACCCTGCGTGAAAATGGGGTGGAGTTCCTTAATGTGCCAGATACCTACTATGACACCTTGAGAGCCAGGGATGATATCAATATTAAAGAGAATATTGATGAGCTCCAGGATCTGAAGATTCTGTGTGATAATGAGTCTGGTGGGTATTTATTGCAATTATTCACCAAGCCCATAGGAGATAGACCCACCTTTTTCTTTGAGTTTATTCAACGAGCTGGTGCCCAGGGATTTGGGAAGGGCAATTTTCAAGCATTGTTTGAAGCCATTGAAGAGGATCAGGGCTTAAGAGGAAATCTATAGTCAAATTGTTGTGACCGAATGATGATAATCAAGGAATAGAGGGAGCGGGGCATGCCATTTTATCATAAACTGGGAGAGATTCCCAGAGTCAAACATACCACATTTTATAAAGAAGATGAGCAGGAATTGTACCGCGAGGAACTGGTGTCCAGTAAGGGCTTCTCCGGTATTTACTCAAATCTTTACCACCATCATATCCCTTCGGCAACTCGTGCCATACAGGAAGTATCCCTGGAGATTTCAAAAGCCTGGGTTGATGCCCCTGTCGTTTATACCCATTGCAATACCGATAAGTCACCCCTGGGAGGTGACTATATTAACAGCCGGGAAAAATTACTGGAAAATTCACAATGTGCCATCTCCACTGCCAGGGTTAGCCGGGATTCAGATCTTTTTTACCGAAATGCCAGGGCTTCAGAGCTGATTTTTGTACATCATGGCTCAGGTCTTCTCAAAAGTTCCTATGGCGTGAATCCATTTGGCCCAGGAGATCAGATCGTCATACCCAAGGGGACGATTTATTCCATGGAATTCGAAGATTATGATAACAATAAACTGCTGATTATTGAGTCCACCTCCGCCTTTGATATTCCCAAACATTTCCGCAATGAATATGGACAGTTGACTGAGGATGCTCCCTTCTGTGAAAGGGATTTCAGGCCTCCTGAGTATATGGAAGCCGTTGACAAAAGTGGCGAGTTCAAACTTCTGGTAAAAATGGATGATCAATTCGCTGAACATATTCTCCCACATCATCCCTTTGACGTGGTTGGTTGGGATGGGTATCTCTATCCATTCACATTCAATATTAAGGATTATCACCCCAAGGTGGGCCGTATCCATCTGCCACCGCCCGTCCATCTGCTGTTTACCACAGGATCATTTGTCATCTGCAATTTCGTTCCGCGACCCTTTGATTTTCACGAAGCGGCAATCCCTGCACCCTATTTTCACAATAATATTGATAGCGATGAAGTTCTCTATTATCTGGATGGTGATTTTATGTCACGCAAGGGCGTCAGTGCAGGTTCCTTGACCTGGCATCCTGGTGGGATTCCGCATGGTCCCCAACCAGGTCGAACTGAAGCTTCAGTTGGGGTAAAGCGAACTGATGAATACGCATTTATGATTGATACCTTTGAGCCCCTCAAGCCCACTGTGAAGGTTCGGGAATGCCAAGACGATAATTATCCAAAATCATGGTTGTAAACATATGATAAAAATACCACGCTTTGTCGAACAATTGATTCCCTATAAAGCAGGGAAACCCATCTCTGAACTAGCCAGAGAGAAAAACCTGACTCGTATTGTGAAACTGGCTTCAGCTGAGAATCCCCTGGGATCCAGCCCCAAGGCGCTGAAAGCCATAGAAGAAGCCCTCTCAGGTCTGAATCGATATTCCGATCCAGCTTCCTATGATCTGGTGCAGGCTATTGCAGAGAAATACTCGGTTCAACCCAACCACATTATCTGTGGTCACGGTACAGATTCACTTCTGGCCTATATCGTCTCCGCTTTTACTGAAGAAGGTGATGAGATCATTACCTGCGAGGGTACCTTTATTGGGATTTATGTTTCCATCAGCAAAACCGGGCGTAAGCTTATAAAATTACCGCTCAAGGAGTATGGGTTTGATCTGGAAGCTCTGCAGGGTGCCATTACTGAAAAAACCAGTATGATCTATCTGGCCAATCCCAACAACCCGACTGGAACCATGTTTTCCCATAAGGAATTTGAAGCTTTTATGGCCAAGGTGCCAGACCATATAATGGTGATCCTGGATGAGGCCTATACTGATTATGCCAGTGAGTTTGAAGGCTATCCCAATGGCATCAGGTATGACTATGAAAACCTTGTGATCACACGCACGCTTTCCAAAGCACAGGGTTTGGCAGGTTTGCGTATTGGCTTTGCTGTGGGACCAGATAAAGTCATCGAAGCCCTCTACAAGGTGAAGCTGCCTTTTGAACCAAATCTACTGGCCCAGCAGGCTGGAATCGCCGCTCTGGACGATGACGAGTTTCTTAAAAAGACCATAGAGCTTAATCAACGGTCATTAAACATGCTTAAAGAGAACTTTGACCGCATCGGGATTCCTCAAGTCAAAACGCACACTAATTTTATACTTACCTTAATGCCCACAGAAGCTGATGCCGCCCGCTTTGCGGAGGAATGTGCCAATCGTGGGTTAATTGTACGTCACGTAGACAAATTTGGTGTTCCCAACGGGATCAGGGTGAATTCAGGAACCATGGAAGAAACAGAGTTTGCAGTGGATATCATGGAAGAAGTCTATCAAATAATTTTGAATCAGGGAAAGTAAATGAAAATTGTTTCTTATAAAGCAGATGACACGCATCGAAGTGGACTCATAATCCAGGACCGGGTATATGATATCCAAAAAGGTGGAGAAACCATCGGGGTTGAATTGCCCTCAACCGTTCTAGAGCTCCTTAACCTGGAGGAATCAGGAATGGAGTTCCTTCAAACTCTGAACCTGCGAATCAAACGCGGTCTGGGTGTCTCAGCAGTAAAAAACGCCGAGCTTCTGGCGCCCATCCCATACCCGCCATCATGCAGGGATGCCTATGCTTTCAGGCAACACGTGGCTACTGCCCGCCGTAACCGGGGTGTCCCCATGATCCCTGAATTCGATGAATTTCCCATTTTCTATTTCACCAATCACAATGCCATTTTCGGTCCAGGTGAGGTAGTTGTTGAAGCGGATCATCTGCATAAGCTTGATTTTGAGCTGGAGGTTGCCGTAGTTATTGGGAAGTGGGGTAAAAACATCGCTTCAAAGGATGCAGATGCGTATATCGCAGGTTTCACCATCATGAATGATCTGTCGGCACGTCTGCTTCAGATGGAAGAGATGAAACTCAACCTGGGTCCTGCCAAAGGTAAGGATTTTGCCACCACCATTGGACCCTGGCTGGTCACACCAGATGAACTGGATGATTACAAAATTGAGACTGATTTTGGAGCAACCTATTCCCTGGGAATGCAGGCCTTCCACAATGGAACCCAGATCTCAGATGGGAATATGAAGGATATGACCTGGACCTTTGCTGAAATTATCGAGCGGGCTTCCTATGGGGTGGAGCTTTTCCCAGGCGATGTGATTGGATCAGGCACTGTGGGCAGTGGATGTTATCTGGAATTGAATGGAACGGCTGCTATTGAAGCGAAAGAAGCTGGCGAAGATTTTACACCGGTCTGGTTACTCCCCGATGATGAAATTGAACTTAGGATTGATGGTTTGGGTGTTTTAAATAACACCATGAAGTCAAGTGGTTTGGACCACTCACTGCTTGCCACAAAGAAAATGAGTTAATAAGGAATAACTGGTGTGAATGAAGCTAAATCCAGTGGGTTTATCAGTGTTGATCCTGAACAGAAACCCCTCAGAGAGGTTCACAATCTATTACTCAGCGGGGTAAGCCCTCGCCCCATTGCTCTGGTTTCGACCATCTCAGAAGACGGCATTGATAATCTCGCTCCATTTTCATTTTTTAACACCTTTGGAGCAAATCCTCCCTACATCGCTTTTTCACCTGCCTATAGTGGCAAGGATGGTTCTGCCAAGGATACCTTGTTAAACCTGGAAAAGATACCGGAGTGTGTGGTCCACGCCGTACCCTTTGACCTGGTGGAGCAGGTAAGCCTGGCTTCTACTGCTTATGGGTCAGACTTGAGTGAGTTTATCAAGGCGGGATTTGATACGCTGGCGTCTGATGTGGTGAGACCAAAACGGGTTAAAAATTCCCCCTTCCATATGGAGTGTCAGGTGGAACAGATTATTCCCCTGGGTGGTAAAAAGGGATCTGGAAATCTGGTATTGTGCCGGGTGGTGAGATTCCATATCGCTGAAGCAGTGATGCAAGATGGAAAAATGACTCCTGATGCTTTAGACCTGGTTGGGCGGAATGGCTTTAATTACTACACACGGGCTTCAGGAGCTGCTCTGTTCACTGTTGATAAACCCACAGGACAGGGCATGGGTATTGATCAGTTACCGAGGGGTATACGAGAATCAAGCATTCTTTCGGGAAATGACCTGGGGAAACTGGGATCATTAGAAGAATTGCCTACCCCAGAATCCGCACGGCAATATTTGGGCGATCTTGGTCCAGCCAACATTGAGTCTGACTACTACAAGCTATATCGTGAGGGATTGGAGCACCTGTCTTCGAACCCAACTCAAGGAAAACATAAGATTGAGATGGCCGCTAAAGCTTCCCTTGCCGCAGGCAATACTGGTTTTGCCATCAATGTTCTCGTGTTACACAATGATTTATAGACCTCGGTTTTTCAATATCATTTATTAACGATATTTCGACCTGGAGCTTGACTGAATTGTTTTAAGAGTTTAGGCAATCACTTTTACTCTTAACAAATTATTTTAGCTTATCGCCAAGATGTCCCAATTAAAAAAGACCTGTCCAGAAAACACCGAGTTAAGGAGGTTTCTCAACTCCCTAACCGATTGGGTGTGGGAAATGGATGTGAATGGCATCCACACCTATTCCAATGATGCTGTAAAAACGATTCTGGGATATGAAGCCAGGGAATTAATTGGTAGACACGTGAGCATGTTTTGGCCTGTTGAGGATGCCAGTCCCGAAGCAATTAAAAAATTCAATACCGAGCTTAAAGATGGTGTCCCCTGGCGACAGTTCAGAGGTCGATTTCGTCATAAAAGTGGTGAAATGAAAATTCTTGAAAGTTCTGCAGAACTGCTTTTTGATGAAGATGGCGTATTGATTGGTTTTAGAGGAATTGATAGGGATATTGAAGAATCAATCAAACATGAGCTAGCTCTCGAAAAATCAAATGAAAAATACAAAGACCTGGCAGAGAAACTTGAGTGGGAGAACAATTTTAAGACCCTGTTATTAGATATCATTAATCACGATATTATGAATCCAGTCAATGCTATTTATGGTATCTCGGATATGTTGAAGGATGAATTACCTGAGGACAAAAAGATTCAAGCCATTAATGCAAGTAGTCTCAGGCTCATTGAAGTGATTTCAAATGCCCGAGCCCTGACTCAAATATCGATGAATGAACATATCGATCTCACAGAACTCAATCTCTCTAGAATCGTTCAATCTGCTCAGGGTGAGTATGAAAAAGCCTTTGCCCAAAAAGGTATCGCAACCAAGATATCGATCCCAGCAGATCTGTCCGTATATGCAAATCCAATCATTGTTGAAGTCTTCAATAACTATCTTAGCAACGCACTTAAATATGCTGGAAATAGTACTGAAGTCTCTGTTGTGGCAGTAGATGACGATGCATCCATACTGGTTGAAGTTAATGATGAGGGTGAGACGCTTGGTGAGGATGTGGGATTGAAAATATTTGAGCGTGGTGTCCAACTGGATAGTTCTCAAGCAGGTGATGGAATAGGTCTGGCCATTGTGAATCGAATTGCTAAGGCACACAATGCCGAGGTCGGTGTACGCCCCAGATCTCGGGGTGGTAATTCCTTCTATATAAAATTTCGAAAACAGGTTTGAAGATTTAAATACAAGAGGCTGTCTCAGAACCTGAAATAGTCTTTTTTCTTTTACCACAGATTTATGTATAAACCACTCTCCAATATTCAATATTCAATCGGTGTTCCTCGTTCTTAAATCAAGAAGCCACCCTTTCAGGGCAGCTTCTTGTCTTGTTATGATCTTTTTTGTGCTTCCATGCGTGCGTCTTCCAGAAACTGCATGTATTTCCGAATGTAGCGCATGAAATAGATGGCCTTATCCTCAGCCAGGAAGGTGGCATTGCCAACTTCAGCTCGGTCTCCTACAGGTACGGGGAATTCAAAGCCACTATCTGTGATGTACCACAAACTCCCGCGGCTATAAAAACTGATTCTTACTTTCTGTCCTCCTTTTACCATGTCTTTCAGGTTCATTTCTAACCCCTTTCTTGGCTATTTGGTTAAGGTTCCTGAAATAAAAAAACCCCGCTATCTCTAGGATCAGCGGGGTTTTAAATACCTCTGTGGTATGTGTTAGTGAATAGGTCTACCTATTAACATTCTCCACATATAATTGCTGATCCATGGGCTTGTGTGCCCACGGAATCATGAAATAAAGACTTAATATGTATATTTCTTATCATCACGGCAGGATGATAAATACAGTTTATGCTCATGCCAAATACTTTCTAGCGTCCTGGGGCTGACCTAGAAGTCATCACCCTCAGCGCTTTCTCCACCATTCATAGCATCACCATTCCCACCTCGGTCCTTTGACCGATAATTGTTGAAAATGTATTTGAGGGAAACTGAATAGATTGGTGCTACTCTATCAGAGGACTGATAACGATACCAGCCGTCACCCTGACTGGTAAACTCATGGTCACCAGTATCCAGGATATCACGCACATTGATTGAAGCACTGAGCTTGTTCTCAATAATATTGATACGAGCACCGCCATTGAGGAAGAACATGGCTTCGCGTTCGCCTTGCGCGGTAACAGATGGGCTATTGTACATGGCGTTCATCTGCAACTTGATCATGCTATTGACAGTGAAGTTATTGTTGAAACGCAGGGACCAGTTGTCGCTTTCGATGTTCTGATTGAAACTGGCTGGTTGATCATTGATTTCGTAATGATATATATTGCCCATGAGATTAAAATCCCACCACTTAAACGGCAAAAGACGCAAGGAAAGTTCACTACCGACGGAGAGCGAATTTCCCACATTATCAAAAGTATGCAAAATGACATTCTCTGAATACACACTTTGAACCCCCTCAACCAGGTTGGTGGTTTCGCGGACATAAACCTCAGCCGAGAGCATGTTTTTCCCAAAATATTGCATATACCCGGCTTCAGCGGAGTTGATGTATTGGGGAAGCAGTCCAGGATTTCCCACTCTCACATTATAGGCATCTGTCCAGGTTTCGAAGGGTTCCAGAAACCAGCCCCGGGGACGGCGTATCCGTCTGGAATAGCTGGTCATGAATTTTTTGGTTGGTGTGATATTATAAGACAGGTGAAGTGTTGGGAAATAATCCCAACGATCGATCTCAAAATCTATGCTATCAATTACAGAGATGTTTCTGAATGTATACTCTGCACGAAAACCACCCTGTACACCCAGCTTGCCAATATTTGTAGAAAGGACACCAAATAGAGATTGAATGTCGCGTTTGTACTCTGTATCATAATCATAGGAAGTCACAGTCACATAATCAGCCGTCCCGGAATCCCATCTCTGGAGACCACTTTCATCTGCTGAAAGTCCATAACGAATTTGGTAACCAGCTTCCAACTTGCCGTCATTGGCGAAGGGTTGTTCGTATTTAACCTCGAGACGACCTCGCGTTGTGGGTCCTTCTTCTGTCGTGATTTTTCCGCTTATCTGGTTCCCGCTAACATCAAATTGTTCCGTCGTACTTTCCTCATCTGATCTTCGAATACTGTAGCTTCCATCTATGGCGAGGCGATGGGTGGGGCCATTGAATTGATGCTCATAGTTGGCACCAAGACTATAATAGGCACCTCCGCGCTCAGAGATGGCTTCTGAAGTAGATAGTATTGGAACCATAAAAAGGTTGGTATACTCAGAGAATGAGTTTTCGCCAGACCGGCTAAACCCTCTCGACCCATAGGAAAGCTTGACACCAAAAATGTCCTTGTCGGAGATATTGAAGTCAACTCCCGTGCGAAGTCGGTAGCCACCATGCTGAAAGCGATTATCACCCAGCTGACCCACAGAATAAACTGTATCCCCAACTGTCGTCTGGCTAAGACTTGTATCCTGACCTTCGTATATGCGAGTATGGTAGGCAGCACTGATGTAGGCGGTGTATTTATGGTTGCGATAATTGAGAAGGAAATCACCACCCACTTGTCCCAACGTCCCTACATTCAGGTTAGCTATACCACTCATACCCTCAAGTTTACTTTTCTTGGTGATGATATTAATAATACCTGAAACCCCATCTGGATCATATGCTGCTGATGGATTGGTGATGATTTCAATACTCTCGATGGTACTGGCGGGGATGGTTTGGAGGGCTTCATTTCCCTCCAGAATAGAAGGCCGGTTGTCAATAAGAACGGTAAAATTACTGCTACCCCTGAGTTCAACATTACCCTCTATATCTACCTGAACTGAAGGCACATTCTCCAGCACTTCAACTGCCGTCCCTGAACTGGATGTGAGGTCCTGACCGACGTTGATCACTTTTTTATCAATCTTGTATTCCATGGTAGTACGTTCTCGTTCAACCACCACTGATTCACCTGACATGGTGGCCGGTACGATAAAGACCTCACCTATCATGGCCATGGGTGTCGCCATGGTGATGGTAAGACTATCGATTCTCAATTCATCATAACCCATGAATTTGATGGTCACGAAATAGTGGCCCGGTTTGACAGGTGTTATGTGGAATCTGCCTCTTTCATCCGTGATGGTACCTGTTATGGCGGCCTCGCTATCACTATCGTGGAGCATGATATTGGCGTATTGTACGGGAACTCCTGACACATCATCCAGGATTTTACCAACAATGCCGTTGCTGGGTCGGTTCCCACCACCTCTTCCCTGACCGTGTTGAGGTTGAGCAACAAGGGTAGTGGCTAAAAGGGCAATCAATAATAAGGGGATGGCAAGTTTTATAGGTCGAAGCATGAATTAATCCTTTATCAAATCGAGACCGATCATTGGCCAGCGATTACTATTTCAATTGGCCGACAACATAACTGAGACACGACATAAGTAAAAAGGTTAAGAGAAGTGTGAAAATAGTTAGGGAGTGCTAAAAGAGTGAGAATGTTAGCCACCCCCGCAGAAGTTTCTGTGGGGATGACTGTGTGTTCAAGAGGTTTCGATAGTAAGTGTTTTCAGGAGCGAAAATGCGACCTGCATACCTGCTTTTCTATCTTGGGGAGATATGGATTTAAATTCTTCCCAATGGGAGTTTGAAAGAGTACCAGCAACAACTTTACCTGTAGTATCAACGAGGTAGAAATGAACGCCCCCCATGTTGTTCTCAGCCCCCATGCTCAGGGTTTCTATGAGTAGAGCATAGGATGTAGCTGGTTTGTCCAGCGCGATGGCAGCAGCAAAGGCTTCGGCGCTTCTACGGTACATCTTTGCCTGATTGGCTCCCCATTGAAATGGGATGTCCACATCTTTCCCCGAAGCCACGGCCTTGGCCAGGCCACTATCATTGAGAAATTGAACAAGCTCCTTTTGAAGTGATGTATCTGCAAAGGTTGTTTCTGAAATCACAACATGGACGGGGTAAACAGTTACCTCGAATGGTCCGGTCCGGTTTGAAAATAATTTTTGAGCGTCTTTATCAATGACACTGCATGACATAAAGAAAATCATCATAAAAACAAGCGTTAGACAATACTTCATGGTGCTCCCCTCCATTAGGTTTATCAAAAGATGGGCTCTTGATGTGATTGAAAATATGGTAACCAGGCGAGTAATGCAAGCAAAAATGTAAAATAAACTTTCCATTATGTACAGTTTATTGTATATTGGTATATGAGACCTAAGTATGATATTCGAAATAATTTGAAGTTGTGTCGACTAAAAGCCGGGGATTTGACCCAGGAACAGTTGGCTGAAAAAGTTGGAACCACTCGCCAGACCATTCTCTCTATTGAAAAAGGTCGCTATTCACCATCAGTGGGGTTGGCGTTGCGTCTCTCACAGGTTCTGGGCGCTACCGTAGAAGAAATATTTGAATTGGAGGAGTAGGAAGATGATCAACAAATTGTTTGGCCGGTTGGACTGGCAGCCCACTCATGCAACGCTTATCGCTGGCGTGGTGGTTCTCCTCGGGTTTGGTCTTTCAGAAATTAGCTGGACCTTCCTATCTCTGGCTGCCCTGGGTACCTTTGGTCCCGGCATTCTCAGGGAAATGGGATTATTAAATGATCAGGATGAATTTCAACGACGGGCAGATCGACGGGCAGGCTACCATGCTTTTCTTACAGCGGGTCTATTCACTTTTCTCCTGGTTTCCTACCTGCGGTCTGGAGAGCGTAATGTGGAAGAACCCGAGGTTACGGTATCCTTGATCCTGGCTGTGCTCTGGTTTACCTGGTTTCTAAGTTCTCTACTCTCTTTCTGGGGTCCTCAAAAAACAGTATCACGGGTTCTTTACGGTTTCGGATGGGTGTGGTTGGTATTCAACATAGTTGGACATCTTACTGATCCCATCGCTCTGATCATGCAATCACTTGTGGCGGCTCCATTTTTCTTGTTGGCCTATGTCGCCACGAGATGGCCCAAAATAGCCGGTGTAATTCTAATGGTAGTTTCAGCCTTCTTCTTCTATTTCTTTCATCTCTATGAAATATTTGGTCCCAATCCGCTTGAAAGAGGACGGGGGATGGTCATTGTGCTTTTTATAGGACCACTTCTAGCCAGTGGAATTATTTTACTTCGGAGCGGGAGCAAACAGGATGAATCGTCATAAGAAATGGAATCATCTCCAACCAAAACCCTCCGAGGAGGTCCAATGAAAAACAAATCGAATATTGTCACCATAGTATTGCTGGGACTATGCACCCTGGTCATGGGGCAGACAGACCCACCAGATTTCGAGCAATTCATTGGTGACTGGCAGGGAGAAGGGCATTTTTATAATGTTAACCTGGGTGATGAAGTTGGGGTGGTTCGCTTTACCTTAAGGGTGACACCAGATCTGGATATCACAGGGTCAGTAGGCAACGCGCAAATAGTGGATGCAGAAATTGAAGTGGATGACTGGAATGGTGGCTATAGCATCAAAGGAAGTATCCAGGGGCAAATATTTCCAAACAGTGAGTTTCACAAAAAACGCATTACGCTACTCATGAAGGCAGTTCATGATAATGCCACAATTGGAGATTTTCATCTTGCCAACAATTTCATATTTGATTTGAGTATGCGACCTGGAGCAATAACCCTCCGCAAAAATCCATAAGGGTTCTTCAAAACACGTGAAAAGGAGATAGACATGAAGAAGTTCGTTTTAATCTCGATTCTCGGCATGTGCATAATGGTTTCAAGTTGTGCAACCTTCAAAACAGACATTGAAGGTGCCAGTGGCCTCAGCCCAAATAAAACACTTGGGGAAGCGCCAGTGGATGTCCTTTTTGTTTCCAGACATCTCGTGCAAACCAGGGGGCTGGATGCAGTGCCTAAACTTCAGAACAGATACAGAATTCTAGATGGCTATGATGATATTCTGCTTGACGCTACCAATGAGTTTTCAAATCTCAATCGATTCGCAGCTTTCACCGAGTTTGCCTCGGATATGTCGGATCCTGAGCGTCTCGCTTTGAAAGATTCTCTCATGGCTAATTACGAACTAAGAATAGCTATGCAGTTCAGGAAGGAGAAATCATTTAGTAAGTACTTCCTGGGATCGATAGGATCTGTACTTTCACTGACGCTTGTTCCCATACCATACACCCAGGAATACTATCTGGATGTTGAAGTGTTTGATGACCAAGGCAGGTTGATTAAAACCTATTCTCGCAGTGCAAACACAAAGAAATGGGTCGAGGTACTACTCCTGCCTATCTATCCCTTTCATACTGAAATTCGTAAAACTGAAGAGATTTATGTCGAATTTCTGCATGATGTTTTCAGGGAGATTGATGCAGATAAAATTCTTAGAGTGGGGAAAGTCTCTACCGAATAATCGAGAACCTAATTGATTAGTTTTGAAAGAAGTTCCTGGGCTTTTACAAATTCAGGGACTTCGCTCACCAGTTCAGTTAGAACTGATGCTGCCTCTGAAGGTTTCTGAACCTCCAGCAAAAACCTTGCATAGGTAAAACGAACATTTGCCAGTTGGATCCGGGTCAATTCAGGTGCTTTGAGCGCGATTTCAATGATAGATATAGCCTGCTCCATATCGCCAGTCATTCTATGCGAAATCGCCAGATTATAATAAAACATCCCTCTTGATGTGGTAGTAACAAGCGCATTCTGGCTGGTTTGTTTTACCAGGTCCCACAAACGAAGTTCTTTTGCACATTCAATCAGTTTGGTGTAATACTCCGTTTTTTCAGGATGTATTTCAACAATTGCCTGATACTCCTGACAAGCCTTGTTGAAATCGCCCTGCTTCAGGTAATAGTCTGCCATGTCACTATGGGCTTTGCCCCAGATGGTATGATCGAAAAGGTATTCCTTGGCCAATTGGACGGTCATGTCATTGTACAGGGGAGTATAATCGGTGTAATCTATGTTGCTGTTGCCAAAGGGCCAACGCTGTCTCAGCTTGAATATCTGCAATGCACCAATTTCCCAATCTAGGTCGGTAACCAAGATCGGTTGCATGGTTATATCCTGAATGGGAGTCATGGGTAGCAAATCAATTCTATTCATAGCCTTGCGAAATTCCCGTGCCATGAGATGGTAACCAATGGGGTTGGAGTGGAGATGATCGCAAAACAAGTCATTCCCTGGGATAGTCGAATTGGAAGCGCGCCTGAAGGCAGACTTCATATTCACAATGGGTTGACCATATCGGCCGGCCTGCAGCTGAAGTATCTCGTTGAGATAGTCATTCCCACGAAAGGGAACCTGATCGGTATTTTTTGCACGGGTAAGGGAAATGTGGGCAGTTGTTGTATCACCCTGTCGAAATTCACGGAGACCTTTGAGATATAGCTCGTGTGCTTTGGTTGAGGTCTGCTGTGGGTTGGATGTCACATCCAGAGGCATTTGATCTTTTATGTTACTGACCAGGTTGCTCAGGATAACCGGTACACCTGCGGATTTACATGCTGTTAGAATAACAGCTAAGTTCGCTGAAAAATTATCCCGTGTTTTTATCCTGAGAACAGAATTGGTTTCTATAAACTTATTATCGATCACTTTCTCCATGAGGGTCGGGTTGCCTACGGAAGGCGTGGGATCAGCAAAACCTCGAATGATGGAGCGGATCATCTGTACGACCCGGAATTTTTGAAACTTTAGAGCAAGACGAACAATTCTGCCATCATGGCCAAGGGAAATTGTGGAGCCCGTACCATAGGCCCCATAAAACTCATTATGACCCATATAAAGCAGGATCAAATCAGGGTCCTGCTTCAGTATTTCAGGAATCCAGTCCACAACTGTAAAACTGTTAATGGCGGACAGCCCCATATTGATGACTTCAAAGTTTCGTTGGGGATAATCTGTTTTCAGAAGCAGATCAAGCTGCTTTGGGAAAGGTGCAGTCATTTCATAGGGGAATCCTGCCGTGGTGGAGCCACCAAGACAGAATATGCGTATGGTCCCGGCAGGTTTTTCCGAACTAAATTTCTGGGGATACAGATTGGGAACCGGCATGATGGCTTTATCGAAATAGCGCTCACCCACCTGGGAGTTGATTTGAGTAAAGGATGTATCTCCTTCTGTTACTTCAAAAAAAAGCGGGGGTTGAGGATAAGCATCCACAATCCATAGGGATAATTCTATTAATGCGAGAAAGGCAACAGGGATGAGTGCTGCAAAAATGGTGAATACATTTTTTTTACTTTTCATGATAATCTCAAGTGCTTAAAAAATGGCATAAATGAAGGGTGCCAGTGAACTACCCTGTCCCACCACAATGATAACGCCCAGAAACAACAACATCATGACAATGGGGATCATCCAGGTTTTTTTATTTTCGCGGAGAAAAACGACGAATTCTTTGGCAATGGACAGCTTACTCATGCCTGATAAGGCTCCAAAGATCTCTCAGGACTGTTTCTCTGACATATCAGGTTCATATGGTTTGGGGTCCCTTATCCTCCAGTAGGAAGCAGCCTCATGATCGATAGCCTCATCCAGGTGGTCTTTTTTGATGAGTCTGAATACCAGACCAATAGGGCTGAATATAAGAAAAAAGATGAGCCCAAGGATAATTCTAGTCATAATAAATCCAAGAGATGTAGCAAAACTCATCCATAGAATAAAAACAGGTCTAAGGGCAGCGGGATATATAAGACCCAATAGCAAAATGAGACCTCCAATTAAAAGCATGGGAATTGCATAATCAGGGGCAAAAAATGATGAGATGAAACCACTAAGTATGAGGAAGATACCCATGGTTTTGCCAAACTTGCGAAATTGGCCAGGGTCCCTTCCTGTCCAGATAGTTTTCAACTCCTGCTTCAGCATGATACCTGTCTCCGGCTAATCGAGTTCATATTGCTTTTTCCAATCCACATCGGCGGATAGGGCAGTTTGCTCAGTTTTATTAAGTATATAATTCCCGAGGACCAGATGATCCATTTCCGTTCGCATGAAACAGGTGAAGGCTTCCTCAGGCGTGCAGACAATCGGTTCCCCGCGGACATTGAAGGAGGTGTTGATGATAACAGGACTTCCTGTGAGTTCGTAAAAACTGCTGATGAGTGCATGATATCTGGGGTTGTCTTGGAGGTTGACGGTCTGTATTCGGGCGGACTGGTCAACATGTGTTATGGCTGGTACCGTTGATCTGGGAGAATTAATCATGGACAACCCGGAACGGTCCTTATCCATATCTAACCACAACTCCTTTTTTACCTGAGCCACCAGGAGCATGTAGGGACTTTCCTGTTCAAGATCAAATACATCTGCTACCTTTTCGCTGAGAATACTTGGTGCAAATGGTCTGAAACTCTCCCGATATTTAATCTTCAAGTTCATGGTCGATTGCATTTCAGGGGATCGAGCATCTCCGATGATACTTCTATTCCCCAGGGCACGGGGACCAAACTCCATGCGACCTTGAAACCAACCAATGACCTTCTCGTCTGCAATGAGTTGAGCGACAGAACTGAATAGTTCGCTGTCCTTAAAATGATGGTATGGGATTTGTTTGGAATCTAAATATGCTTTAATCTCTATGTCAGAGAAGTCTGGTCCTAGATATGATCCCCTCTGTCTATCCCTTTTGGATTGTGGTTCTCTGGCCTGGTTAAGATACTGATGCCAGGTAAATAAGGCAGCTCCCAGAGCGCCACCAGCATCACCAGCGGCAGGCTGGATCCAGATATTTTCAAAGGGGCCTTCTCTTAAAATGCGTCCATTTCCAACACAATTTAGGGCCACGCCACCGGCCAGGACCAGATTAGATTTATTGGTCTGGTTATATACGTGGTTGACCATCTTCAGTAGTATTTCTTCGCTGATTTCCTGGATGGATCGGGCAATATCCATTTCCCGCTGAGTGATTTCTGATTCTGGTTTTCGTGGAGGTCCACCAAAGAGTGTCGCGAATTTTCTGTTGGTCATGGTCAAACCGGCAGCAAAGTTGAAATACTGCATATTCATTTTGAATGAGCCATCATCTTTGAGGTCGATAAGCTTCTCTTTGATGATATCGACGTAAACAGGATTCCCATAAGGTGCCAGACCCATGAGTTTGTATTCACCAGAATTAACTCTGAATCCCGTAAAATAGGTAAAAGCTGAATACAGCAACCCCAGGGAATGGGGAAAGTGCAATTCTCCCATGATGTCGATCTTATTATTCTCACCAACGCCATAACTGGAGGTTGTCCATTCTCCCACGCCATCTACAGTAAGAAACGCAGCATCCTGAAAAGGGGAGGGGAAAAATGCCGAGGCTGCATGAGATTGGTGGTGTTCGGGAAAAATGATCTTTCCCTCAAATTTCAGTTCATCTGCGATAAAATCCTTGATCCACAGCTTTTGTTTTAGCCATAGGGGCATGGCTTTGAGAAAGGAGGCGAACCCCAGGGGAGCGTAAGTCAGATAGGTGCTGAGTAGACGATCAAATTTTTGAAATGGTTTATCGTAGAAGGCAACATAGTCCAAATCTTGTGGCTCAATGCCAGCTTCTTTCAGGCAATACTCAATGGCATTGGTAGGGAAGCCATGATCATGCTTCTTGCGGGTAAAGCGTTCTTCCTGGGCAGCTGAAATGATCCTGCCGTCTATGATAAGACAGGCTGCACTGTCGTGGTAAAAGGCTGATATGCCTAAAATATTCATTCAAAACATGTTACACGTTGAGTCAAATAAAGGTACTGAAAAATAGTCTGGTTGGTATTAGTTGACTTACGAACATATTCATAATGAATGAATAACGATTAAAATTATATTAACCGTAAAATAATCCTTGACACGTTCAAAATATTGTCGATATTCCAGACGATTGTTTAAATAAAATACGGGAAGCGTACATTTTATGCCACATCGAATACTATCAGAGGTTCAATTACCAGACTTTCAGGATCGACCAAAAAAGGAGGGGGACATTCTCCGTACGGCCGAAGACCTCTTCATGCAGTTTGGATATGATCGGGTGACTGTTGAGGAGATTTGTCGTGAGGCAGGCGTTTCAAAGGTAACCTTCTATAAATATTTCAAGAATAAATTTTGCGTATTAGACGAGTATATGACTGTTCGTCTGGAATTAGGGATGGAAGTCTTCAACAAAATCCGGACAGCTGATGCTAGTCTCCAGGAAAAGATGACAGCATTAATTGCCATGAAGGAATCTGCAGTGAGTCATTTCACACCAATCTTCTATAAAAGTTTGTTGAGTGGAGATGAATTGGTCCAGGGTTTTATGCAGGAGTGGATTGCTCAAAGTATGAATGCCATGCGTAGTTTTTTAGAGGACGGTCAGAATAGTGGTGAGATTTATCCTGGCTATTCCGTGGATTTTTTGCTTCATATCTGGACAGTGGTTGCCGCAGATGCCAGATCTGAAGCCATGATGGCCATGTATCAGGATGATATGGTCAAGCTGTCACAAGATTTCATGAATTTCTTATTCTTTGGAACCACAGGACCTCCGCCAGAGGATTAATAAATTGAAATTCTATACCCTTTTTACCCTGTTTTCACTTTCCCTTGTTTTTGCAGAGGGGAATGACTTCGATCTTCAATGGAAGGGACAGGCATCAGTCATCCACGCCAGTTCATTTGCAGGCGCCTTTGATGAGAGTCCTACGACCCTGCGCTACATCCCCCAATTGAGGATGGACTATCAATACAGCACAGCTAGCAGACTGGGGTTTGATGCCGCGGTTGATGTATACAATTACTCCCTGGGCGATTCATTGGTAAAGATGGATGGCGAACTGTATCGCTTCACCTTCCGCTACGACACCCCCAGAACCCAGGTCAGGGTGGGACTGCAGAAGATCAATTTTGGACCGGCACGCATGTTGCGGGTCTTGCAATGGTTCGACCAGCTGGATCCCAGAGATCCCCTGGCTCTGTCACCAGGAGTCTGGGCGGTTATGGGGCGCTATTATTTTAATAATGGATCGAATTTGCGTCTCTGGACCATGCTTGATGCACCAGACCCCAGACGTGATATATTTTCAGGCAATGATGAGTGGCCGTTAGATTTGGGTGCCCGACTTGAATACCCCATTCCGGCAGGTACCATGGGTCTCACTTTTCATTCAATGAACCTGTTAATTGAAGATGTGATCTACGAACAACGTGCCGCTTTCGATCTTAGATTAGATTTTGTACTGGGATTATGGACAGAAATCATGGTCAGTCATTCGGAGTATCTGATCCTAAGTGATATTATTACCGCAATGATAGGGGTTGACTACACTTTTAGTATTGGGAATGGTCTCTATGTGTCCATGGAATCCCTTACATCTCACTTTGGTAATTTTGATGAAGAGATGCCATGGATAGTGAGATCAACCGCATTTATGGGAAATTATACCTTAGGCTTGTCAGATGGACTCACAAGCTATCTGTACGTGATAGAAGCACCAAATATCAAAACCCAATACATGCCAATGTTTGGCTGGCAGCATACCAGTGGAAATTGGCTATTCTATTTGGCACTATACGACATGCCTGAACTGGCAAACCGGGGTAGTTTGGCTTTACCCTCAGGCACAGGTATCCAACTCAATATTGCGTTTAATCATTAATACAAATTTGTTCAACAAGAACTAAAAGGAAATCGAAATGGAAAATAGCACACTGATCAAAACTCAAGGTCTCGTGAAACGCTATCCTGTGGGGACAGGTCACTTTACAGCCCTGAAGGGAATAGACCTAAACGTAGATTCGGGGGAATTTGTGGGACTGGTTGGACCATCAGGATCAGGAAAAACAACACTACTCAATATTATTGGGGCTCTAGACGCACCCAGTGAAGGCAAAGTAGAGGTTTTGGGAAAAGACCTTTCGACTCTGACTGGTGCCCAGGCTGCCAAACACCGCAGCGCATTTATGGGATTTATTTTCCAAACCTACAATCTGTTGCCGGTCTATACAGCTTTTGAGAATGTTGAATTCCCATTGCTACTCCTGGGGAAATCAGCTGAAGAGCGTAAAGATATGGTTATGCAAGCGCTTGAGTGGGTAGGTATCGCTGATAAAGCCGAGAGTCGTCCCAAAATGCTTTCTGGTGGTGAGAGTCAGCGTGTTGCCATCGCCCGGGCCATGGTGAAACAACCCAAACTGGTACTGGCCGACGAGCCGACAGCCAATCTTGATGCCAAGAATAGTCATCATATTCTGGAAACCATGGTCAAGCTAAACCAGGAGCTGGGAACCACATTTGTGTTTGCCACCCATGATGAGAAGGTGATCAGTTATTTACGTCGTAAGGTCACCCTGGTGGATGGTGCAATTCAATCCGACGAAACCAGTTGAACTGGAGGAGGATATCATGATTTTAATTAAACTTGCTTGGCGAAACCTAGTAGGTGCCGGTTTACGAACCTGGTTGAATGTCCTGGTATTAGCGATGGCATTTATACTCATGATCTGGGGAAAAGGTGTTGTGGATGGAATGGCCTATCAATTGAACGATGCCATGACCAATATCGAGTTTGGTAAGGGGGGTCAACTCTGGCACAGCGAATTCGATGCCACAGATCCTCTCACCATTGAAGATTCTCATGCTCTTTATCCTGAAGAAATAAGCGCTCGATTATCAGATCATTCAGCCGCGCCAATACTCATCAGACAGGGGACCATTTATCCAGATGGCCGAATGCAGACCATCCTGGTCAAAGGGATTCCGCCCGAACAAAAGGTAATGGATTTACCCACAGATAAGATTGTCATGGGAGCAACTGGTTTAACTCCTGCTCTCATCGGACAAAAAATGGCTGACAAATCGGGTCTGGAAGTGGGGGACTTGCTCACGGTTCGCTGGCGGGATGCCAGTGGCACTTTTGATGCGAGGGAAGTGGAGATTGTCCACATCATGAACACTGTCGTGCAGACCGTAGATCGTAACCAAATCTGGATACCCCTGGAAGAATTACAAGCGATGTCAAATCTGGAAGGCCAGGCAACAGTAATTGCCCTGGATGATGATTTTGTGGGTACACCTACGAGTGCAGCTTGGGTGTATCGCGATCTTGATTTTCTTATGAAAGACATGAATGACATGATCAAGAGTAAGAATTTTGGTGGAAATGTTATGTATGGGATTCTCTTCGCGATTGCACTTCTGGCCATCTTTGATACTCAAGTCTTAGCCATTTTCCGTCGCAAAAAAGAAATGGGTACCCTCATGGCTTTGGGTTTGACCCGAGCAAAGGTCATTGGGCTTTTTACTATTGAAGGCAGTATGCATG
Source organism: Candidatus Neomarinimicrobiota bacterium (assembly GCA_016784545.1). Lineage (NCBI taxonomy): Bacteria > Pseudomonadati > Fidelibacterota > Fidelibacterota bacterium. The sequence goes on along the minus strand of JADHUM010000002.1, from coordinate 55,369 downwards.
GACTCATTGCCTTCGTAGCAGGCTTCATTCTTGGATCGCCGCTCTTTTATCTGATGACCACGAAGGGTTATGCCATCCCGGGTGATATGGATGATTATGGTATGGCTTTGGGGAATGTAATCTATGGTAAATACGGTCCAGATCTCCTACTGGGAACCACCTTTCTATTATTTCTAACCGTGGTGATAGTGAGTTATCTACCCACGCGGAAAATCTCCAAACTCACCCCAACTGATGCGCTGAGGGGGAAATAATATGTTCAGATTTCTGATGAAAGGTATGCTCCGTGATCGTCATCGTAGCCTGCTGCCCAGTATCGTCGTCGCCATGGGTGTATTATTGACAGTGTTTATGTTTACCTATTTGAAAGGCGTGTTTGACGACTTTTTTAATAATGCTGCTCTGTATGACTCAGGTCATGTAAAAATTACTTCCCGGGCATACTATGAGGAAAAGGATGTTATACCTAATGACCTGGCCATGGAAGGTGGACCAGAACTCATGGAAATGCTGAGGCGTGAATATCCCGACCTGGAATGGTCAGAGCGGATAAAATTTGGTGGTCTCCTCGATGCTTTTGATGAAAATCGTGAAACCCGAGCCCAGGTGGGCGCTGGTGGGATTGGTCTCGATTTTTTTGGTGATGATGTCGCTGAGCAGAATCGATGGAATCTCAATGCTGGGTTGCAAGCGGGAACGCTTCCTCAAAAACCAGGGGATATCGTCATGGGGAAAACCCTTGCTGCACAAATGGAACTTGGTGTAGGAGAAGAGGTCACCCTGATCAGCTCAACAGTAAATGGTTCCATGGTGCTGCAAAACTTCCATGTAGCTGGGATTATTTATTTTGGGACACCTCCCCTGGACAAAGGCATTTTTCTGGCTGATATCAGAGATATCCGTAGCATGTTGGACATGTCGGATTGGAGCTCAGAGGTTGTAGGGTACTTCAAAACTGCTCATTATGATGACCTGAGAGCAACGGCGCTTACGACTGAATTTAATGCAGCTAAGAGTGATACATCAGATCGGTTTAGTCCCCGGATGGTTGCCATGCTGGATGACGCAGGACTGCGAGACTACTTTGGCTATGCTGAAAAAGCTGGGAGCATTATGAGCTTCATCATGATCTTCGCCATGGGAATTGTGCTCTGGAATACCGGTCTCATGGGCGCCATTAGACGCTATGGAGAGATGGGTCTGCGTCTGGCTGTTGGAGAATCCAAGGGTCATGTCTATCGAAGCCTGATAATAGAGAGTCTGGGAATTGCCATTATGGGTACAGTTGTGGGCACTATCTTTGGTTTGGGATTCGCATACTGGTTACAGGAAGTGGGTTTCAATATTGAAGGTATGATGGGGGAGAGTACCATGCTCATGCCCACAGTAATCCGTGCCCATATTACACCAGCAGCCTTCTATATCGGATTCTTTCCTGGCGTATTTGCCACCCTGCTTGGATCGGCACTCTCCGGTCTTCGAATATTCAAACGCGATACGGCTAGTTTATTTAAGGAATTAGAAACATGAGAAATTTATTACCCTTCCTCTTCCTCGGTGCCATGCCGGCCATGCTCATGGCCCAGCCTGACGCCTATGAGATATTACGTCGCATTGACAAGCAGATGGTTACCGAATCTGCCGAAGCGACAGCTACCATGGTTATCACAAATCGCCGTGGAAGAGAAACCAGGATCACTTCAAAAAGCTGGTCCAAAGGTGAATCCACGTCTCTGGTGGAGTATCTCTCTCCAGCCAGGGAAAAAGGCGTCAAGATGCTGCGTCTGGAAGATGTGCTCTGGATGTATACACCACAGGCTGATCGAGTGATTCAAATCAGTGGACATATGTTGAGGCAGAGCGTATCTGGTTCCGATCTCTCATACGAGGATATGGTCGACAATGGGAAACTTCTCGATATATATGATGCCGCAGTGGTTGGAGAAGAGGTGTTCATGGATCGACCATGCTATGTCCTCAGATTGCGATCCAAAGCCGGCGTTGAGGATGTAGCCTATGCTCAACGAAAGGTGTGGGTTGACAAGGAGAGATACCTTCCCTTGAAAGAAGAACGTTATGCGAAAAATGGCACCACTCTCTTAAAAAACTTTGAGATTCGCTCTGTGATGAAAATTGACGATCGCTGGTATCCCAAAGAAATGTTTTTTAAGGATGTCATGGCCAAGGGTCAGGGTACACGATACATCATTGAAGACATCAAATTTGGTGTAGATATACCTGAATATATGTTCACTAAAGCTTCACTCAGGGAGTAGGCTGTCAGAGACATGTCAATAAAATTGTAAACCACATAAGCTCTTTTAAAATGTGGAAATTTTAGAAATACAGTTTAATCGAAGTTGCTCTTTGATAACCAGTCTGGTAATTCAGAAAACCCTCTGGGTGAGAGGGTATAAACGCCCTTACCCAGGCGGTCAAACCATCCATATACATTGTCGTAGAGGATGGCACGGGTTTTAGGCTCCTCCAGAGATTTTGCAATGATGGAAGCCTTGGTTTCACCGTGGGTCATTAAGTAGGTAGCGATGGCCAGGACTTTTTGACGATAGGCGGTCATGAGACCCCGCTTCATGCTGGTGCCACCCTGATTCGGGTCACCTACACGTTCCTGGAATTCCTTTAGTAATCTCTGGGTCTGCTTTTTAATCTGGCGTGGTTTGTACTCACCTGGATCGCAGAGAACATCCACTCCACCTATTTTTGCTCTGGGATCTATAACTATTAATCCAAGACCCAACATTCGCATCAGTTTTATGATTTGCTTGCGTCGTTTTTTGAGAACAGCCAGACCTTTGGGGACTCCAATATAGACGGTATCTGAGATTTTGATTCGGTCCACAGCTTGAAGAAGAATGCTCATGTTTAATGACAACTTCAACTCGATGATGATAGGAGGGTCTTCTGGACGGAATGCCACCACATCGCAGTTAAGGATTTCACCTTTTACTTCATAGCCCTGCCCCTCCAGATAGGACTTCAGTGGAGGATATAGATCGACTTCTTGCATGATTGCCTCCAAGATATCCAATTTGGTTGAGACAACACCCATTTCTTCTGGATGTCACCAATGTTGGTTAAAATAAATAAGACATTAATTCAATATTCATTAATTTGGAGAGCAACAAAAATCATATTTTTAGTTTTAAAAAGCTGCAGTGTCATATAAATAGAAGTATAAAACTATTACGAATAAACTATTTAAGTAAAAATGGGAAGAAACATCATGATAGAATATTTTAAGCACAATCCAGGTAAAAAGCTCAATAGAAACATACTTATTCTTGGTTTACTCATTTTTGTGCCAATCTATACCTATATCGTGCAACTATTTGGTAAAATGGGCATCGAAACCACTGAATTTAATACGGTCTGGCTTTCATTTGATGCTTCTGCATTTGAGGCATTTTTCAAAAAGTTGGAAGACATGGGTCAGTTGCAGACCTTTATCTGGACCTTCAATCTGAATCTCATTTCAATGACCGGTTTTATGCTCACCTTCTTTTCATTAAGCTTAATGCTGGCTCGTCGGATTCCAGAAGGGTCCCGTCTAGCCAAATCTGCTTTTATATTCCCAATAGTTGCTATTGCCATTGCCTTGCTGGACATTATCCCAACCCTGGTCTTTTTAATATCATCCTCAAGCATCCCGACTTTGTCAAATGTAGTGATTTATACCATAAGTGGGGGCTATGTCACGCGAGTAATTCTCTTGTACATGCTTCTGATATGGATGATTGTATCCGGAATCGCTTTGTTGGTAAGCAAAATCCGAGACGCAAAAACCTAAAAGATTACTCCAGCTGTTTGCAGGAATCTGACTGTTTAGTACACCAGCGTTTGCATGGCGTGAGCCTGGATCGTCTCTGTAACTGCCTGCATCCTGATATAGAGTTTATACTCAATTGACTCATCAGTGCTATTCATCACGACGGTCACCATTTTGCCGTCCTCATTCATAAAGGATGTACTCTCCAGATGAGTTCTGCTGGCTGAAGTACTGATACGCCTGGCACCGGGACGAACAAATTTTGAAAAATGTCCGATGTAGTAATAACTGGGAGTATAGACCAATTCGCCGGTCTTTGTGTTGGCGTGAACTGGAGCGAAGCAAAGATTACCCACGTGGTTTGGACCACCGGTTTCATCGAGCAATACATTCCAATCTGTCCACCCTACAGTCCCATGATTAAAATCATTAATCATTGAGTTTCCATAGCGCTCGGCATTGGGCCAGTATTCATATCGTCCATCAATAAAGCGTTCGGCACACCCCTCTGTGAAGACCAGCTTTTTATCAGGATAGGCTTCGGTCACATTGCTCAGGTTGTTGAAATTGGGGTCACTACCTGTCCAGGTTTCATACCAGTGGAATCCGATGCCCCAGGCATATTTGGATGCTTCAGGGTCACCAAAAATGGTATGAGCGCGTTCAGCGATGAGATCGCGATTATGATCCCAGACGATAATTTTTTTGTCGTGTAATCCTTCCCGCACCATGGTGGGTCCAAGATGATTTTTCAAAAAATCTCTCTCTTGTTCAGCCGTGTAGATACAGGACTCCCAGGTTTGTGTAGCCATGGGCTCATTTTGGAGAGTAATACCCCAGATGGGCATACCCTCAGCTTCATATGCTTTGATGAATTTTGTATAGTACAGTGCCCAGGAATCATAATACTCCGGGAGCAAACTGCCCCCATGAAGCATTTCACCATTGCTTTTCATATGGGGTGGGGGACTCCACGGGCTCGCATATAGAGGGAGCTTGCCACCAGCAGCTAGAATGGCTTTTTTAATGAAAGGGATACGGAATTCCTGATCATGCTCAATGCTAAAAGTCTTTAACTCTTTGTCTGTATCAGAAATATAGGTAAAACTGCCACTGCTAAAATCACAGGAGTGAATGGGTACGCGTGCCAGTGTGTAGCCGATTCCTTCGTTCACATCATAATAGGATTTGAGAAATTCTTCCTGTTTTTCGGCTGGCAACTTTGCGAACACCTCTGCCGAAGCATCCGTTAGAGCTCCACCGATACCCCAGAAGGTCTGAAATGATTTTGCAGGGTTTACAAAAATGGAAACTTCAGTTTCCTTAGCCTGCTCTGCTGGCTCAAATGAGCTTGTCCCTGTGAGCGTGAGTCTTAGATCCGTATTTTCAGCAGTGGTATAGACAGAAACAACTCTGTCCCTGGTTGAGAATTTCCGAATCCCGGCAGCATCTTCCCCAATGGGTGAACACGCCAAAAAAACCACACCAACAACTAGCAAAAAACTTATTTGTTTCATCGCTTTTTTAATCCCTTTTTGTTGTGATCAAGCCCAGGGTTCTAGTTACTTAATCTAGATAATAAATCAAGTTTCAAATTGCTTCATTTATGAATTATTATTGATCCGAACCATTTGGAATATACGAGTGGCCATTTTCTCTGTTTCATTCAGTTTTGAGGCCGTTGTGATACCATCAACTTCCAGGTTTGGGGGTGTGAAATCACCTCCACCTGAAGTGGTAATGACCATAATCTTATCCGAGGGACCAACCCTATCAACAAATTGACGGACATGGGAGTTCATATTATCGGCAATGCTTGTATTTAAAATGATTATGTTTGACCACGCAGAAGGAGCGATGGAATCAAGATTGGAAACATCAGTAATCTTGATATATACCTCACGGGAACTGAGCTTCTCAGCAAGTCGCTGAACCACTTCATTTTTGTAGGTAGATCCCTGGGTCGCAATAAGAATCTTTTCGGAGAAAACAGGGTTGCCAATTTCCATGTCATCAACATGCCGGGGATAAAATTTGATGACGTACCAGGCTGAGGCAACTACTACCAGGAAAGAGACTCCAGTCAAGAATCCTCCAAGAATCTTAAGCAGCTTCTTCATGATACTTCCAGGCAGACCTCAACAGCAACAGAGATATGCAGTAGCCCACACAAGTCGCCAGAACATCATACCAATCGAATGTCCCTTTTGGTAAGTAGGATTGGGCAAATTCATACAGTATATAGCCAACTGAAAAGAAAACAGCCAGTCTATAACTCTGACGTGGCGTTGGATTTATGAGGGCCAGGCCGATGAATATTTGAACGATAATGCCACCGCTGTTACCAATAGTATCGGTAAAACCAAAATCCTCGATTTCAAGAGATCTGATTAATGGTCGTAAGCGTAATCTGAAAAATTCAGTAATAAAGAAGGCTATCCCGCCTAGAGCCAGGAAAATGAACCTGATTCGATTGGGTAGAAAAAGTCGCTCTCGGTCAACAAAAAAACTCATAATCCTCCAGGAAAAGGTTTGATGGCTGAAATATATACATGCTCATTTCAGATTCTAGTCAAGTCCGATTAAAGGAGTGAATGATCGTTGAGAGGTGTAAAACGTCCTTATATACCCAGCACAAGTATTTAGTCTATTCAAGAGTTTGATAGTGATGGTGACCATGCCACCAAATGTGTAGTAGAATTATTTTAGCAGCAGCATTCGATTCACAGAGCTGTCTGAACCATAACGAAACACCAACAAATAAACACCCGAGCTGAGAGAATTCCCTCGAGAATCAAATCCCATCCAGGAAATCTCATTGTATCCAGGTTGTGCCAGGGAACGATTCCGTAACGTTCTAACAGGCGTACCATCAATATTAAAAATTTGTATTCCCAACTCCACGGGATCCATGACTAGGAATGTAATCTTGGTCTGTGAGTTGAATGGATTGGGGTAAGATTCAATATCTAGGATGGCCTTGTTGGGTAGTTGTCTATCCTCCTCATTTTGAATTGAAGTAATGCTATAGCAGGGGCTCTGGTATTCTCCTGAAATTTCCAATCCATCACGAAGGCTGGCAATGTCGAATTGGGGATAACCGTATTCCCCATCCCAGAAAGCGAGCGTATATGATCCTGGTTGAAAGGGTGCGAAAGAAGCTTCTACTTCAAAGGGACACACACAGTCCGCAGGCGGCCCAGTGTCCACCATGGAAACATAAAAGGTATCAGCACTGAGCCATCCAGACCAAACCGGCAGGAATGCGCAATTGAGCATGGGCGTGTTCCAGAATAGGGTCAGGGTGTCCCCGTTTACGGACAATTCAACAAAGGAAGTATCATCCCGTGCGCTGAGACAATCAGATTCCTGATGTCCCGTAACTGAAATGTTCCCCCAGTCCAGATCAAGTGATCCGTGAAAAACAGGATCAGAACCAATATCGTTACTCCAGACATCAATCTGGTAGGAGCCTGGATCCAGTCCTGTCAGGCTCACTTGGAGATCAAAGTGGCACATGCACCAGGCCTGATCACCTGTATCAATCTCAGTAACAGTAATGAGATGATCTACAATACTTACATCCCAGGTGAAAAGTGCGGCGCAATTACGTTCCGTTCCAGTATGATGGATTGTCAGTGTATCATTAGAAATACTCGTATAGAGTGAGTCTTGTGCAAAGCCGATACTGGCAGGGAAAAGACTAAAAAGAGTGATAAATATTATTATAGTCTTGTACATATGAACCCCCTTTATTCGGCGGAAGCTACAATAAAGACCAAGCACAATCAATGATAAAGAGCAATTAATTAACTGTATCAAATAGGTATTAGGTTGGTGCCGAATTGACTGTCAAAAGTTGAAAACCATGCCAGCATTTCCATAACCGCAGGCATTCCTGCTGTTTCATGAGTTGCCCCTGGAATACCGATCAATTCCACATTTTCAGCACCACCATCTACAAGGGCATTTACGGTGGCTACTGCCACAGAATAGGGCACGGTTGCATCCTGAGTGCCATGGATAAATCTGAGTGGCGCATTGGGTTGCCAACTGAGCAAACTATTTTCAATGAATTTGTCGGAGTAAACATGTTCAGTGCCCTCCAAAAAACTCTCGCGAAACTCACTCCTGATCAAATTCTCAATACCCACTGGGAGTTGATTATTAATCTCAAAAAATGAAAGATTCCCTGAGTACATTGCTGTGATCTGTTCATTGTAAGGCGCCACAAAGACCTGATCCAGATTATTTAAACCATAGATCTGGTCATAGGCAACAAACATAAAACCAATATAAGCGGGCCAGGTGTACTCACTCCCCTCAAGAACCAGTCTTGCCGTGGCTTGCAGGTCGTAAGGTCCTGCCATGGGAGCAACCGCCGTGAGGTTAAACTCATCTGGATAGTCAGTTTCCATGAGCTGTTGGGCCGCCAGGGTGGCATAGCCCCCCTCGGAGTATCCAGCGAGAAAAAGTCTTTCATTCCGTTTAATATCCTCTTCATCGCAGTAACGCTGAGCAGCGCGGATCATATCTATTACCGAATTTGCCAGCAATTCTCCATGCATATAGGGATGATGATCGTTGGAGTCACCATACCCGGCATAATCAGGAACCAGGGTGATGTATCCCAGGGATGCGGTCAGGAGTGCTGTGATTCCTGCCGAGGAGTTCAGAGGATCTACTGACGCTACCTCATCTCGTCTGGTAACAGTGCCATGCTGCATGCTCAACACGGGATGCTCCAAATCATCTACTGGGAATATGATAGCCCCGGACAACCGCTGCATTTCCCCTTTCACATCGGGAGAATAGTAAATCAGCTTCACCGCACGAAATGAAGTCTGAACACTGTGAGGGTCTGGAATCCCCAGCATAGCCAGGAGTTGACCCATCTCCTCAGCACTGTAATTGTGAATGAGTTCTGATCGGATTAGTCCGCCAGCTGTTTTTTCTACCTCAGGGGACGATGACTCCTCACAACTGAGGATCATGATTGACAGGAGGAGTAGACAACTCCATTCGCACTTTCTTAGTAAATTCATTTGATACCTTCCTTTTGGTAAGAGGCTGCGAAGTGATTCAATTTATAGAAGGGGAGGAAATCCCTGGGGAGTAATTCTACAAATGGTCAATCATGGAGATGAGGGGTGTGCATTTACCGCAAGTGGACAAGGTAGCATAGGAAGCGTGAGTAGATTATCACCAACTATTCAGTGAAATATCATAGCGCCCCCAAAGGGACAGATTAGGTGACTATCATTACTGAGTTGAGATGATTCTGATGCCCTTCATTTTTTTAAAAATCGCGGAGAGATCACTCGGAACACTTCCTTTTGAACCTTGAAGTATTCACTTAGATTTGACCACAAATAAAAAAACTCAAAGGGGGCTTCATGCGTCTCTCAATCCCAGTACTTTTAACTTTTATTTTATTATCCTGTGGTGCTCAACCAGATCATTTGAGCAATGAATCCACTCTGTTCGAATTTCAGCATAATGCCTCGCCGCGTTGGGCCAGCTTTGAAAATCCCACTGCGGAAAAAGGGGCAGGTGGAACCTGGAACAAAGGAGCCAAAGGTCATGCTTTTGATCAGGTCCTGGCCGGGGAGACAAAAGTATTATTGGATGTGCAGGGTAGTGGCATTGTTCAACGCATGTGGATCACCAACACTGAACGTGATGAAGAAATGTTACGCTCCCTGATACTTGAGATGTTTTGGGACGAGTCTGAGACACCAGCAGTTTCGGTTCCCATGGGTGATTTTTTTGGAGATGTCCTCGGCCATTCCATACCCTTTGAAAATGCCCTTTTCTCTGATCCTGAGGGTCGATCCTTCAATTGCATTATCCCAATGCCTTTTAAAACGAGTGCACGCATTCAATTGACCAATACAAGTGAACGGCATCTTCGACTACTATTTTACGATATCAATTTTGTTTTGACCGAGCATAATGAGGACATGTTGTACTTTCATGCTTCCTGGCATCGTGAGGAGAACAGTGAATTGGGTGTTGATTTTGAGATTCTCCCAAAAGTGAAGGGAAAAGGGAGATTCCTCGGAAGTCACATTGGCATTATTACAAATCCCATGTATAAAAACACCTGGTGGGGTGAGGGAGAGGTGAAGGTCTACCTGGATGGTGATACAGATTTGCCAACCCTGAATGGTACTGGTGCCGAGGACTATCCAGGGAGTGCCTGGGGATTGAACGCCTACATCAATCAGTTTCAGGGATGTTTTCTGGCTGAGTCCCCTCGTTTTACAATTTATCGATATCACATTCCAGACCCCATCTTCTTTGAGGAGGAGTGTAGGGTGACTATCCAGAGGATGGGTGGGGCTTCCAGATCTGAGGTGATCAAGATCCGTGACGAGGGGGCTGAGCTTCTCCCGGTGACCCAGGGTTATGCCAACGACGATGGTACTCTGGGACTCATGTTGTTGCAGGATATGGACCCAGTTCCTGATGTGGCTGACACAACCCTCCCCAATGGGTGGATGAATTTTTACCGCAGTGATGATTATTCAGCGACAGCCTTTTTCTATCTGGATACACCTGATTCTGAGCTACCAATCCTGGATAAAGACACATAGTTTTCTAAATATTCATTAGCCTGAATTTGAGAAAAAAAGTGTTTGCATGTCTACCGAACGGTGTTTAGAATACACCCCATGTTAGGAAATGAAAAGACAACGAGACAACGACGTCATGAAAAAAACAGGCGCTATATCCTGTCCGAGGCGAAAAAGCTGATTCGGAAAAATGGCGTTGAAAAGTTTTCACTCAGAGGACTTGCGGCAAATTGTGACTATAGCCCCGCTGCTCTGTATGAATATTTTTCAAATAAAGAGGACATCCTGAAAACCATCGCACTCCAAATTGAAAAAGAAATGCGGGAGGCTCTTACACCCCAGGGATCTAATCTTGACGATCTTATTGCTCTTGGATCCCTGTATATCGCATTTGCGAAAAATCAACCAGAAGATTATCTGCTCCTGTTTACTTCTTTTTCTTCAGGCCGAAGAAGCGAAAATGAAGCATTACCTGAAACTTCAGCCTATATGGTGCTTTTCAATCTGGTATCCAAACTGGTGGAATCTGGCCAGCTTAATCTGGCCAAAGAAGTAGGGGTGGAAGAGATATGCTATACCTATTGGGTATTCCTCCACGGTCACGTCATGATGCAATTAACTCACTTAAAAGGCTATGATGCTGATTTTGAATCTATGGAGATACGCATGTTGTCGCGTTTTGTGAATAGTCTCAGCAGCTAAATTTTTTTACATAAAACCAAACAGTGTTCAAATAACATATAACGTTAGGAGTTGTCATGAAAACCATTAAACCAATATACTTACTCATAATTGCTGCCGCTCTCATAGCAGTAACCCACATGAGATTCGGATTTGGCATCCTCATCTTTTTGGAAACCATCCCCATTCTATTTTATCTCGATCGGACCAGTGGCTGGCGGTCAAAGGCGCTGCTCTTTGGATTCCTGGTTTTAGGCTGGAGTCTGGCTACCCTAAAAATAGTCACCTCTCCACTACCATGGTTTATAGCTATTGGATATGGATTGCCCCTGGCCACAGTCAAATTTGGATCCTATCTGGCTTTCGTATCATTTCCCCAGAGTAAAAAAACACAATGGGTGTTTCCTACACTTATGGTCATGGGTGAATGGCTGCAATCAAACTTTACCCCCTTCGGTTCTTGGGGCGCTGCTGCTAATACACAGATTAATAATATAGTCTGGCTCCAAATACTATCCATCGGTGGGATCTGGATATTGTCCTTTGTTATCTACTTCATAGCCTATCAAATATATGAAGGTATCAGAGATGGGTTTTTAAAAGCCCGTTTGGTTAAAATTGCAATCCCAATATTAGTATTAAGCATGTTTGGGACATTAAGACTAACTCGGGCTGATAATACTGAATATGAAAGTCTACAAGTTGCAACGGTGGGTACAAACTCAAAGATCGGTGGTCCTGAACTACCTTCCTTAGACGTCCGGAACACGAATCGGGTAAAAATATTTGAGCGCATGCGTATAGCCAGTGATGTTGGTGCAAAGCTGGTTGTTTGGACTGAGGGTGCAACAGGTCTCCTACCAGATGAAGAAGCTGACTTCCAAGCAGAGGTTTCACGGTTAACTGACTCGCTAAATATCACAGCCGTGGTCAGCTATGTTATTCTAATCAGTACGGAACCATTTTTCTATGAAAACAAGTACATCATTATAGACTCCACAGGATCTATCCGAAGCACCTACCTAAAACATGAACCTGTTCCTGGAGAGCCCTGTACCAAAGGAACCGAACCACACACAGTGTACAATATGGATGGCACTCGTTTGGGTGGTGCAATCTGCTATGATCTTGATTTTCCGGTACTGGGTCGGGATATATCAAAATTGGGAGCTGATCTGGTGGCAGTGCCATCATCAGATTGGCGTGGCATCGACCCCATCCACACCCAAATGGCTGCAATGAGAGCCATAGAAGGCGGTTTTAGCCTGATTCGATCTACTCGTTGGGGGCTTTCAGCAACGGTTGATCCATATGGGCGCGTTCTTGGGCAACTGAGCGACTTCAATTCAGATGAAAAAATTCTCGTATCAAGTGTCCCATTAAAGGGTCAACAAACGATATATTCACTATTGGGGGACTGGGTAATCCTGGTTGGTCTGTTTCTCCTGGTCTATGGAATCAGGAGAAAGTCTGTGCAATCAGTACGACGATAAGGCGATAACATTGACAGGATAATCAGTTGAATGCCCGTTGACTATGGAAGAATAGCAAAATTGTTGAGAACTCCCTATTCATCCATATTCAGGTGTATTTATTTTAATAACACCATTCGGCGTATTTCCCTGCATCCATCGGATTCAAAAACATAGAAGTAGGATCCACTACTTAGCCCCTCGGTATAAAACAGCTCGCTATGCTTTCCTCCCTCTTGATACTCGTTGACTAGAGTTGCTACTTCCTGCCCAAGCACATTATAGACCCTGATCTCAACGTGTGCACCGATGGGGAGGCTATACTCCAGCAAGGTGGAAGGGTTAAAAGGATTGGGATAATTCTGAGTCAGAGAAAATGAAATTGGAGACTCCTTCTGAGAGTTGTCATTCAGGCCGGACGACGTCTGGATATCACGAACCAATCTCACAAAGTTATCGATGCGAACCACATCACCCTGGGGCCCATGCCCCTGAGGATAATCATCTGCATCACCTGTCTTGGGATCGCTGCGTTGAGCGCCTGCCCCATGGACATCCAACAATGAAACATTAAAGGGCGGGAAGGGCTCTTCCATGAAACCCAGGGCTTCTCCGAAGCAAACATAAGCACCCCAGGCACCATTCTGCATGTTGGCATGAGTTGAGCTTGACCAATAGAAGGGATAATTCTCACTTCCGCCCTCATCTGTGATTGACGTGCAGGAAAAAACGAGATCAATGGCAGGCGAGTTGGTGGTTTGGGGTGAACGCGTGTAATCAAGAATGCTGTGAAGTTCCTTGGCATCTGGAACTCGCCAATCATTATAGCCAAGATAATTCTCAGTGTTTTTGGTTTGGGCGTACTCCAAAGCTGCCTCCCAATCCATACCGATCTGACTATCCTCCTGCATCCACATGAGACCAGTGGCTTCATCACTCACAGTACCATCACCGTTATCTGTGAAATCGTTTATTCCGTAGGCTTCATTACCTCGAACATAAAGCACGTAGAATTGCTTGTCCTCAGTTTGCCCCGGCATGGGACCCATGGGATAGCCCTTGATGCGACCATCTACAAAATTGACCCCAAACATGGCGGAATCATCATTCATGGTGGTTCCCATATAAACTGTACTACTTGCGAATTGACCATCAATAATTCGCTCCCCTGCATCAGTGTCGCCATAAGCCACATCAAAGAAGTCTGTATGGATAAAAGGAATTAATCCTTCAGTATCCGTGCCTTGATAGCCACTGGGATCTTCACCCGTGAACATGAACAGAGAATAGGCTTCCTTGATTGAAGGTAAGCGCCAGTCCGAATAACCAGCCAGGCTGAAGGTGTCAGCTCCGGCCAGCGCCTCTGCGTGGCTAAGTTTATCATCAATATTGATGATACCATCGCCAGTAAGATCCGCGCTCTGCTGCCACATGAGACCAGTCACATTATCGGTAACAGTACCATCTCCATTATCAGTGTATTCGGGTTGGTGACCGCTGAAGGAGGCATCCTGGCCATAAAAGGACTCCCCTGGTTGAGGTTCGCTGATTTCATTCTGGTTGTCATAAAAGATGGTTTGACCTGTATCAACGATTTTATATGACTGTGCGAAAAGACTTTGACTGACCAGCAATAAGAGCAAAAGGCTCATCAAGCTGGACTGAATTTTTCGAATTGACCTGTTCATTTTTTTATCCTCAAAAAAACTCGTTTAGTATAAATAGTTATCAACGGCGCTGGCACGACTATCTGCGTGACTGTTCAATGTTGTAATTGCCTGTTGGAATTCTCCGGCGTTCTGCAAAAAGGTGAATCCAGTTTGTTCTATGGTAGCATAGGGCTCAACAAGATTAGCATACGCTCCATATTTACTCTGGATGGTGAGAGGCTCGAAGACCCCTGTTCTGGTCTCGCCGACAAAGGCATCATATTTAGCTCGGTATACATCATCAGCATAGAGGTATCCGATAAGTGGCCAGGAGTCGGATACAACATCTGAAAAATCCAGTGCGGGCGAACCTGCCATTTTGCCTTCCTGAAGCGCTTCATTGTTATCCCAGGGAATCCAGGTCAGTTTCCCATTATCTGGATTGTTGTAGAGATAATAATTGTGGGTCATGCGTCCATAGGTATCCCAATTCTGAACAACGGTGTTAACTGCAAGATATTTAAGAAAAACATCAGTATCAAAAATGGAATCCAGGCTACTTCTCCACAACTCGGCATCAGTCAGTCGGGTCTCATCATGGAGGACAGTAAATAATGCCTGTATATCTGACCAGTTCCCTTCATCCTCATTGGTTTTCTTGGTAAAATCAGTTTCATTAAAGGTTCCAGACATAAAACTGGCCCCTGTATTTTCAGGTTTATAAAGATTTCCATCATCACTTGAAAATTGGGTATCAATGACAGTATCATCAACTTCTTCAACCATGGTATAGAGACCGAAATATTCAGGACCATCACCCCGATCTATGTACACCTCATAGAAAGCCGTATGAGAAATAGCCAGTCCTGCGTCCTTGAATATTTCTGCTGTTACTTTTTCCCTGAGAAATGATTTATCCTCATAATTGTTCTTCAGGCTGAGTTTCTTGAAACCAAAAAATCGCTGGTTGTTTATCTGGGGGTAATCGTCTTCAAATTCATCACAATCCAGTTTCAGGGAGAGCTTCAGGATACCTGCCTGCCAACTGCTTTGTAAACTGGAATTTCCTTTAAAACGTACACCAACCTTATACCACTGGATATCATTGTAAAAGACATCCGCAGGCACAAAAATTGGATCTTCCGTTTCTATAAACTGTCCCCCTGGACCACCACCAGGAGGGCCCCCGGGAGGACCTCCGGCGCTAGAACCAAACGCTCCATACAGATTGGTCATATCATCCAGCATGACTTGCCAGTTATTTTCGGAGATTACAATATCCAGTCTTTTAACTGCAGAGTTGTCAAAGACTTCACCAAAATTTGGAGTTGCACTTTTACCGTGGGATTCAGTGGTCCAGTCTGTGGGCTCAAATTCCAGGTCATCGATGTTCAAGGATGGCTCCGTGACAGCATCATCACAGCTTGTGAGTAAGCCTATCAAGAAAAGCATACTGAAAAAAGTCATTGGCTTCATTTTGTTATACTCCCTTGGAATCTGTTTATCGTTTTGGCCGTTGTGATTGCGGACCGTAACTTTGCAGAAATTTATCATAAGCTTCTATCTGATCAGGTGAGAGCACTTGCCTGATCTGTCCTTCAAATCTCTGTCGTGAGCTCTCCATGGCTGCACGACCTGGACGTTTGCCTCCAGATTTTTTAGTTTGTTTGGATTTCATCTCCTCAAAGTGCTTAGTGAAAAGTTTACTGACTTGAGATCTTTGCGTTGCAGAGAGATCCAGCTCGCTGGAAAGCTCCTCAATCATCTGCTTGATCTGCTGCTCAGAGGGTTGTGGGGGTGATCCCTGGTTACGCTGTGCCAGGCCGATGCTGGTCATTATTAACAAGCTGATTAGTATGATGGTTCTCTTTAAGATTTTAGTGTGCATGATATGCTCCTTTTTGCCTTTTATTGAAGGTCTCGTTCTGTTGCTTGAGACGTCTGCTAAGTCCAAACCTTGCACTTTTAATTATTACAATTTTGAGCAAAAGGTTTTGAAAAAAAGGACGTCAGAAGGGTTGCAGGACTGTTTTTGATGATTAAATGATGTTGTGTCCCATGTGTGGAACCACCCTATATTGAGGAAAACCAGGATTCTGGAGTGAATACGAAGCAAACAACATCTGAAAAAACAGATTTTCGCAGGGTCGTTCTTGAACATCAGGAGCGGGTATACAGTACGTGCTATCGTTTTTTGAGATCCCGAGAAGATGCCCAGGATGTTTCCCAGGAAGTGTTCATCCAGGTCTACAAATCACTGGATGATTTCAGGGGTGATGCCCAACTCTCAACGTGGATTTATCGCATTGCCGTGACCAAAAGCCTGGATCTGATTCGAAAGCAGAATCGTAAACGCAGGTTGGGTTCTGTAAAAGCCCTGCTGTCAATCGGCAGTGCTGAAGGCGAAGTTGATGTTGCTGATGATTCTACTCCAGAAACTGAGCTCATGGATGCAGAGCGAAATCGGATATTGGCCCGGGCTGTAGCAAAATTGCCAGAGAATCAGCGCGTGGCCATCACCCTGAGCAACTATGAGGATTACAGCAATCAGGAGGTTGCTGATATAATGAACACCTCTGTGTCATCAATTGAGGGATTGCTGCATCGGGGGCGTAAGAATTTAAAAAAACACCTCACAGGACATTTTTCCCGTTGAGGGGATGGATAGAGAGTTTAAGAATTGAGGAAGCTATGAAAAAAAGCAACCATGATGAGATCCAGGAACAGGTCAAACTGACACTGGATGCCTTTCACCAGGATGACCCACCAGAAATGGATCCCTGGTTTTATGATCGTCTGAAAAATCGCATTGAGGATGAGGCTAACCATAATTTACCAGCGTTTGAAGCGTGGTGGATCCGTGCGGTGAAACCTGGGATGCTGGTTGGTCTTGTGGCATTGAATCTGATCATGATGATCTGGATCGCTATTCCCAATGAGACAAGCTCATCTGGTCGGTCTGATTACATTGAAAATTTGTCATCACAGTACGGTCTCAATTATGCTGATACCTACCTGCTAAGTGAAGAAGGGGAGTGATAAAATGCTGGATATTATCAAACAAAAAAGAATGATGCAGATTACCATCACCTTATTGGTAATTTTGAACCTGGCACTTATTTCCAGCATGATAATCAATAAAAGACCAGGGCGGGATGGCCCCGATCATCCAATGGGATTGGAAGGCTTTTTAAAAAAGGAGCTTGGGCTGACGGACAGTCAAACACAAGCCATGCACTCCATCAGAAAACAACATTTTGACAACGCCCATCCACTCCTGTCATCTCTGGCTGATTCACTGGAACTGCTTGTCTCAGAGGCCTTCGAACCCATGACGGATTCAATACGAGCTGATGAGCTTGTACATAATATTTCAAGTATCCATGTCGATATGGATCGGGCCTTGTACAACCACTTTGTCCAGCTCAATGCGCTCTGTACCCCTGAACAACAGACTCGCTTGAAAGAGCTGGCTGGTGAATTGATGCGAGGAGGCTCACAGCCACCACCACCCCAGAGGATGGAAGGTGAAGGAAGAATTCCACATCCTGATGCTCAAGCCAACGATAGAAGACCACCGCCACGCGGGCAGGGACCTGATTCCGGCGCGCCACCACCCCGGGATAGATAAATCTTACCTCGATTTCAGGAAAACAAGTCAGTATTACAAAGCCCCTCGTGAAGGAAGAGCTTTGTAATTATATGGCGCAACGAGTTATTTTATTAGAAGTATCTTCTGTTTCAGTTGTTCATTGCCAACCTGTAAAATGACAAAGTAAATACCTGAACTAAGTCCTTGAGCATTGAAGATGAGTTCATGATTCCCTGCCGATTTAACCCCCTGAAATAAGCTGCTAACCTCCTGTCCAAGCGTGTTGTAGACCAGAATCTGAATTTCACTAGAGCGAGGTAGTTCATATCGAATAGCAGTACTCGGGTTGAATGGGTTGGGAAAGTTCTGATGAAGAGCGAACTCCCTGGGCTGGGTGTGATCACCATTCCCATCAACTCCAACAGTTACCACCAGGGGGACATTCCCAAATACACTGGGATTGTGCCAGGCATTGTCTGTAGTAAAGATGGAGGCAACTGCACACTCACGGTCTCCGCCATTGTCGTCATCGTCCACAGCTACATCGAATCCAATGATAGAAATATTATCCGGCGATACGCCCAACAGGCTCCAGGGGAAGCTCACCTCCAGGTTATAGCCCACCGGGGTTGCATATTGAACAAATTCAATGCCCGTGGTATTGTTCACAGAATTATTCCCGATTTTGATTTCATCATCATCCCAACGAAACCCGAATTGGAAATCATTGATACCATCATAAACACCGCCGCTGCTATTATCCGCATCAATAAAAACTTCTACGCCATCATCCATATACCAGCCGGCACCAGAATCATTGATCAGAACCTCATCATTCACTTCTACCAGGAGATAGAGATTATCAGCATCATACATTGCCTTCCACTGTGCCTGGAAGTCTGCAGTTCGGGCACCTACTGTAACATTGTTGATACCCATTTCAGGTGTATTGACCCAGGTTGCATCAACCTGGTCATCGATGACGATTGCTGTGCCAGTATAATAAATGGCTGGTGCAGAGGTGGGAAGGTTGCGATTCACCCGTATGGTGAGGGCATCTGTACCCTGACCGCCATCGTTATCAGTGACCGTTAATGTGATGAGGTGAACCCCAATGCCGAGATTTAGAGTAATCTGCTCTCCAGTGGCTAATTCAGCCCCTGCCTCAGACCAGCTATAACTGACTATATCGCCATCACTGTCCGTGCTGGCCGAACCATCAAGAACAATGGATTCTGAACCATTCCCATCCATATCGATGACCGTCTGATCCTCTCCTGCGTGAGCAGTTGGGAGATAATTGTCGATCACTGAGATCACAACATCATCAGAGTCGGTATTGCCTTCATTATCAGTAACAATTAGTGTGATGGGATACTCACCTAAATGCAGTGTGACTTCAGTTATTTCACCTGTAGCCAGGAGGGCATCACTTTGCATCCACTGGTAGAGGTCAATGCTTCCAAATCGATCAATGCTAAGGGAACCATTCAGGGTAACTGTTGCCTCTCCATCATTGTCATCATCGAGAATTACCTGATCAGCACCAGCATTGGCGATAGGTGGGTTGGATACACCACCACCTTCAAAATAGATATCATCCAATCCAAACTCACAAGCTGCACCACTCTCCTCCAGAATGACAAAGGCATAGCTAAGCATGCGCATGTCAATGGCCACGCCACGGAGATCACTGACAGGAATGGAGGCCTGACCCCATTCACCATCACGGACCAGCCCATATGTGGTTTGGTTTGCAGGGAAGGTCACATAGTTTTGATTATCCCAGGTATCGATGATTCCAATTTTGAAGGTGACATTGGCTGGAATCTTTATCATAAAATTGAGAGTTCCCTCACTGAAATTAGTCAGGTTCAGGGGTTGGACCGGTAGGATACCAGCTCCAAACCAGCCGCTTCCAGTAGTTTGCCACGAGATACCATTCTCACCTTCATAAGGTGGTATGGTTCCATCAACAAGTGTCCCTTCCCAGATATAGATTTCCGAAGTCAAGCCCGCCTCAAGCTCAGCATTCACCGGGGTCGTGTCAGTGTAGACTCCAAAAGTACCGCTCTCTGGATAAGGGGGACCAACATTCACTTCGCCCTGTCCATTCCACTGGTAGACTTTGATGTAATCCACATACATATCTGCTGGAAAGGGCATGGTCACGGGTGCTCCTGAACCTGGATCGCCCAGGTTGTAAGCATCGGTGAATGCACCACCAATGGCCAGGTTTGCAATGAGATAGAAGGGCTGTTGAAACTCGCTGGAAACACTGTCTATTGGGAAAGGTTCTGTATAGAGATCATACTCTGCTCCATTGTCCGTCACAGTAAAGCGTAAACTCGCATCATCCCAATAGAGACGGTAGATGACAAAGCGGTCGATGAGGGGATTGTCATAATTGTAATAAAGTCGATTGTAATCATCATCTGGATCCCAGGAAATACTGGCAGCACCTGATGGATTCTCTGGAGTGACCGCTTCATCTGAATAATAAATGGCATTAGCTCCCACGGACTGGTTCACAGTAGAATTGTTCAAACCATTGCCGCCATTATGGGTGTCGTGTGCATCCCTGAATTCCTGTCGGGCACCCATTTCCATCATATCCAGTTCACCATTGTAGGGCCAGGCGTAGTTTGCAGTGCCTAATAACCAGACAGCAGGCCAACCACCCAGATTAAGATCCGGGATTTGTACCCGGGTTTCAATCATACCATAATGCACTGAGACTTTTGCTTTTGTTGTCACTTTACCTGAAGTATAGCTGAGCTGGTTCCCCCATTGATCCGTATATCCCGGTAGACTCTCCGCCCTGGCCGTGATATGCAGGGCCGTATTACCAGGTTCATCAGGGACGTCTGAGATTGTCACATTGTCAGGATGATAATATTCAAGTTCGCCGTTACCCCAACCCCAGGCACCATTGCCCAATTCTTGGTTCCAATTGCCTAGATCATTAAAATTTTCTTCCCAGATCAAGGCTCCGATTTGAGCCTGGGCAACTGACAGGATAAAGATTGCAACAATGATAGCGTTAAATAGTTTTCTCACGAATCCTCCTTCAAGGGGTTCATTCACTCGCATAGGGCAAATTGATATAGGTATATCCCAGATTGTTTAAATCACCGGGATCCAGATTGAATAAATAGGTGTAATGGTTGTCTGGCAAACCACCCCGGCCAATAAACCAGGCATATCTAAAGACATCATCGCGGCTCTCACAAATTGCTACCATTTCAGTCATCTGGACGATTTGCTTGGAGTAAGAATCGATATTTGCATTCCAGTTGGCCATTTCAGTAATCCAGATTTGTTTGCCATACTTTTGCAAGCGATCCAACTGCTGGGTAAGACCATAATCGTACCAATGGAAGGCCAGATAATCAATCCGTGGCTCACGGCCCTGTGAATTCTGGTAGGCCGAATAGAACGCATCCAGCCAGACGACAGGGTCCGAATAGTTATTCATGGTTCCCCAGTTCATTGCTGGGCCCACCAGTTTCAGTTCACGACCATCATCATTGGCCAGATCAAAAAGAAATTGTTCGTAGATGAGCCAGTCTGTTACTGCTTGAGCAGGTGTCCGGTTGGCCTGATCAACCAAATTGGGTTCATTCATGACCAGTAGATATTCAATTTCAGGGTGATCCAGAATAAAGGATCTTGCCGCAGAAAGATTCGATTGAGCAGTGTTGCCACCCCAGAGCATAGGAATATATTCCATCTGGTAGTCAGCATAATATCCATCAGGAGCATCGGTGCTGAAGTACCAGTTATACCACCAGGAAACGCCACTTTTCAAGGTGTCCAAATCCGCAACCTCTTTCAGGTCAAAGGAAAGCCCTCGTTTGGGGCTTTTTGCAATAGTAACAGTGGTGTCAGTATTATCTGGTGGTTTGGGTTCAGTAGGTGCTTCATCGCACGATATGAAATGCAGAATGACTGAGAAAAGGATGACTAAGATATAGCGTGTGCTCATTTTGTGGGACTTTCAATTCACTGTTTAACCTGGTCTCGATACCTGCGGTTGCAGACAAGAACGGCAAAATACAAGCCAGTGCGATTTACGAAAATATGATATGGTCTTATGTTGGTAATGATGTTTGTCATAAACGTTCTCGCCTGATTTGGATATATAGCAAACAATAGCCATCATCGTGAATACTATTAAAATTATAAGTTATCAATGGCCAAATATTATCAAATTAATATGGTGCTGAAGGGTCCACTTGATGAATAACTCATGGCCTGAATGATAAAAACTTATGAGGGCTTAATTTGTCTATTATCTTTGGCAAAATTTAAGAGGGGGCTCCATGTTAAAGAAAATAGTTCTACAGATTGCGATTTTCAGCCTTATGACCTGCTCCGTTCAACAAGAGAATATCCGCTATCTCATCCGTCTTGATGATATGGGGATGTGTCACTCAGTCAACATGGCTATTGAACAGGTCGCCGAAACGGGTATGCCCTTTTCCACCTCGGTGATGTTTGCCTGTCCCTGGTATGAAGAAGCTGTTGAAATTCTAAAGCAGCATCCCCAGGTGAGTGTGGGTATCCATCTGACGCTAAATGCTGAATGGGCAGGATATCGCTGGGGACCGATATTGGGACCAGAAGTCGTGCCCAGCCTTGTAGATAGCGTGGGAACCTTTTTTCCATCACGAACCAAACTTTTCGAGAACAATCCAGATGTGGGTGAAATCACCAGAGAATTAAGAGCCCAGATAGACCGCGCCATGGATACTGGTCTGAATATAGACTATGTTGACTACCACATGGGAGCAGCTGTGCAGACCCTGGAGCTTAGAGAGATTGTGGAAGGATTGGCTGCCGAATATGGACTGGCTATGTCAGGATATTTTGGTGAGATATATTCCAACATTACTTATGCGACTGAAATAGGAAGCAAAAGTGACAGCCTTCTGGCCCACGTTTCTGAGCTGGGAGAGGGCTTGCATATGCAAGTCGTCCATGTCGGTCTGGATGCGCCTGAAATGCAGGCTATGCAGGATTTAAATGAATTTGGACTTAAGGAGATGAGCCGTCACCGCCAGGATGAGCTAAAAGCCGTTTTGAATCCTGAGTTAAGGCTATTGGTCAAGGATAGGGGAATAGAGCTGGTTACCTACGGCAGCCTGGTCAGAGATGGAGGGCTGGAGAATATGCAACGACCAGAGATTGAGGAATACAAATAGCAGCTCATCTTCAATCAGTTCGCGTGCATAAATTGCTGGTTCTTAATTGGCAATAAAATTAAGTTGAACCAATGTCCGTACTTAAAAATTTAAAAATTCACGTGGTCGATGACGATCCAGATGTACTGGTGGTCGTAAAAGCCTTGCTTGAGGATTTTGGAGCCAAGGTTAAGACCAGCACCTCCAGTAAAAAAGCCTTGAGCGAAATCATAGAAGACAAACCTGATCTTGCTATCCTCGATTTGATGATGCCTGAAATGGATGGCCTGGACTTGACCCGTCTTCTACGTAAGGAGACAGATCTGGAAAAGCTAAAGATAGTGATCTTTTCTGGTAAGTCTTATGAACAGGATCAACAGCGTGCCTTTTCTTTTGGAGCAGATGGCTATCTGACCAAACCGCTCATCACCGATGAGTTTATCTCGAAATTGCAGGATATTGTTGAGGAGAAAGTTGAAGTAACCTATTGGGGTGTAAGAGGAACCTTACCCGTTCCAGGTAAAGGGTCCCTTCGTTATGGTGGCAACACCATGTGTACGTCAATCCAGTTCCCCAAAGACAACCTCTTTATACTTGATGCAGGATCTGGTATCAAACAATTGTCTGATCACCTCATGGGACAACAGCGAGAGGCGCTGCACGCCAAAATTTTTATTTCACATCCCCACTGGGATCATATCAACGCCCTTCCATTTTTTGTTCCCCTCTACATACCAGGGAATGAGTTTGAGGTCTTTGGTGCATCCCACGGCAGTGTCACCATGCGTGAGTTAATCTCAGCCCAGATGGATGGGGTGTATTTCCCAATCCGGATTAAAGAATTCGCCGCCCGAACCTATTTTCGGGATTTGAGAGAAGAAACCTTCAGAATCAATGATATTCTGGTTAAGACCATGTTGCTATCGCATCCAGGCACCTGTCTGGGGTATCGTCTGGAATACAAGAATAGAGCTGTTTCCTATATCACAGACAATGAGTTATTCCCTGAGGGCACCCGCGACTATAATTCAAATTACTGGAGTAAATTGACAGAATTTATCCGGGGAACCGATATTCTCATAACAGATGCCACCTATACAGATGAGGAATACCTCAAAAAAAGTAAGTGGGGTCATTCGGCAGTATCTCAAGTTGCCAAACTTGCTCATGATGCAGAGGTCAAAGAGGTGCATCTGATTCATCATGATCCTGATCAAAACGATGATGATATTGATGCTAAATTGAAAACTGGACAAGAACTACTGAAAGAGTGGAATTCGAAGACCATTTGCGTGGCACCTCAAGAGCGACAAAGCTTCAAGATCACCTGATCCATCTCCCTGGGGATGTAATCCCTTTTTTCGATACCATCCATAATTCCCGGTAATTCAACAGCAATGCTCTGCGTTTAAATTGCAAGATTGGAATTGTAGTAGGACTCATTATCTTAATACACGCAAAAAGGAGCTGTTGCTAAATGGAAAGTGATATTTCAACCCTCGTTACCGCTGCTGCCACTGTAGGTTTTGTTCATACCGTTCTCGGTCCAGACCACTATTTACCCTTTGTGGCCATGTCAAAATCCGGTCAGTGGAGTATCATCAAAACCGCTATAATCACCTTTATTTGTGGGGTAGGGCATGTGGCTGGGTCCATCGTACTTGGTCTCCTGGGTGTTTCACTTGGATTGGCCCTGGGGAAGCTGGAAGCATTTGAAGCCTTCCGAGGTGATATAGCTGCCTGGGGTCTCATCATTCTGGGGCTTTTGTATACCGCCTGGGGTATCATGCATGCCGTTAAGAATCGCCCACACACACATGTTCACCTCCATAAAGAGGAGGAGCATGAACATCTCCATGAACACATCGAAGACCATGGCCATGTCCACAAGGTGAAGGGCAAAGCACTTTTCTCACCCTGGGCACTTTTTATCATTTTTGTATTTGGTCCCTGTGAATCTTTGATCCCCCTCCTCATGTATCCTGCATCAGAGGGTAGCACTATCGGTTTGGTTCTGGTGACTCTGGTTTTTGCCATTGCAACCATAGGAACCATGCTAGCCATCGTCCTGGGTGCAAGTTATGGCATTAAAATGATCCCCATGAAAAAAATGGAACGCTTTACACACGCCATTGCCGGTGTAACCATTCTTCTGTGTGGAATTTCAATACAGTTTTTAGGACTTTGAGGTCCTTTTAAAACTAAATAGCTGAGGTTAATCCCCTTTATAGGTTGAGACACCCATAGATTTCATGATGGGACAAACTTTGGTTAAACCCGTCTTTAAATAGAAGGGCACCAAAACGATGACCACTACAAGTATGTATACTGGGAATAAACCATTACCAACAAAATGATATATTACGGATCCCAGGGCGATGACACCCAGAATGATCCTGATGATACTGTCTATTTGTCCTACATTCCTTTGTTCTTCTGCCATATCAACCTCTTGTTTACGATTAATTGACCATTTTCTGATCAATGTTATGTGAATATTTTAACGCCAAAGTCCAACGATGATGCCCGTGACCGCCAGGCCTACCAACCAGTAGCCACCATTGATCCAAACATAGGACCAGGGTCGCTTCTCAAAAGCCGGAGCCGTTATGAGATATGAGAATGTGTAGCCCACCCATACAAAAAAAGCAGTCGTTAACCCCACTTTTACAGCACCGGAATCTGGAAATACAAAGAGGAGATAGTCTATCAAATAGGCTGTGGCTAGAGCCATAAGTAGGGAGGAGACAAACATGAGTCCAAATGACATGACCATATTCTCTTCAGCCTTCTGTGCTTCCAGATCTGCTTCACTTAAGCCCATTGATTTTATCCAGGCTTTGCCAAATACTGGACCATACCAAATCGCTCCAATACCAAAAAAGACCAAAGCAGAGACCAAAACTGCCCAATAATTCACCATTGATTCATACATGTCGACTCCTTTATTATTCTGTTAAATACATTAATAACAGGGGCGTAGGTGTCAGCCCCCTGCAATATTAGCAAATCCTATTGTTACTGTAATTGCATGAAGTTATCTGGTTATAGATAGACGAGCAAGTACATTATAAATCCCCTGATTACACAGAAAATCCACAACAATCTCAAGTGAAACATTATTGGACATCCATTCAAACTAGCAGGTACAAATATTTTTTTAAGCTTCTCAATGATTGGCAATAATTCCTTGTTCCACTGGCATAGAAAATGCATATGAATTGCCCGAAAATGAATGATGATAAAATTAGGAATCTATACATAATGACCGATCCAAAGAAACAATCAAAGACACTGCAAATAGTCGTGAGAACATCCATCTTTCTTCTTTTGAATGCTTTGCTCGTTATAAGTTTTTTGAAGTAACACATCCTCCCTTAAAAGGCCTCCAATCGGAGGCCTTTTTTTCCTTAACTCGGTTGTGGGAAAATCCATATCTGAGAAACAGGATTATCATAAACACCTCGTTTCATTGATTCAAACTGGTATGCCCTATCATTCCTACACTTGACATTGCAGGATAATTGTGATAAAATGTATCACTTAAATAAATCAGATTGGATTTCAGGTGGGTATAAACCTTCGTAGAACATACGGTCACTCCCTTTCACAAGAAGAAATCATGGGGAAATTTGTCAATTTCCAAAAGGCTGAGGAGAAGCCGTTCACAATCCAAATTTCCAATCATTTAATATCTCTGAATGTGAAACAGGAAGAAAACCATTGGTGGTCACCCGAAATGACGCTACGCCTGGAAAACGAGGAAAACGAGGAAAACGAGACCATGATCTTTGAATCCATCGGTCCCAACTCATCCCTGTTTACTCTCGCCATGTTTTTTGTGATTCTCGGTTCAGTCATTTTTCTGGCAGCTTTAATGTGGTCACTTTCCCAAATGACAGTTGGTGAGTCACCTGTGTTGTCGCTCCTGGTGACTTTTCTGTCCGGTATACTCATTGTATCAACTTTTGGATGGCTGGCTATGGGAAGGCTAAAGGCAACCGACCAGGTAACCAGATTAAGGGAATATGTTGGAGGTATTATCGGGGGTCAGACGTTTTCAAACTGAACCAGTTTAAAAACTATCAAATGAGCATACTCCCCAAACAGCTATCGGGATGAAGCTAAAAATGTATCGCTTATCTGTTGCAGGATAAAATATTGGTAAGGAGCCAGCGAAACCTGGGTGCGTAGACCTAGACTATCTTGGGCTAGCACATCCTGCCATTCAGTGTTTTGCAGAGTTTCTGGAATACTGAACTGGATGGTTTCATTGCGGACATTATCAAGGATGAGCAGGGTCTCATCGGTGAGCGATTTTGTAAAACACAGGACATCTTCGTTTCCATAGCTGGACAACTCGCCTTTTTTTGCGGCATTTGAATGGGAGTAGAATCGCAGCATTTGGATATAGGCGGCAAACATGTCAGGATTTGTATTCCAGTCGATGGGTGAATTTGAGAAAAATGGAAGCGTTTGTAATCTGCCCACCTCCTGTCCCGTGTAGATCAGGGGAACCCCACCCAAAAAAAATGTCGTAACCGAGGCGGCCAGAGCGCCCTGTTTTCCATTGAAAAGGACCAGGGGTGTGGCGTCCCAGGCGGATTCATCGTGGTTGGTACTAAAGCGTAAAATAGATGATCCATGGGGAATATTCAATTTCTCTGAAACATCCGTATCGAATAAAAGGCTTGAAGCACCCCCGTGAAAAACATTTTTCATGGTCCCATAAAAAGACCAGGCATAGGTGAGGTCAAATCCAGCCTGGTAGTGGTCCGGGCGACTCCCTTCCGCCAGAAAGATAAGCTGCCGATCCGGTATGTCGGAGAGTGTGTTCAGGGCTTCTGCCCAAAAATCTTGAGGGACACCGTCGGCATAGTCGCAACGATATCCATCCACATTTGCTTCCAAAATCCAATATTTCATGGCATCTATCATGGCATCGCGCATACTTTCATTGTAGAAATTCAGATCTGCAACATCCTGCCAGTTCGTTCCTGGGGGAGAAATGATTTCAAAATTGGTATCTAGGGTATACCAACTCTTGTTTTCAATCCAGGGATTGTCCCAGGCAGTATGATTGGCCACCCAATCCATGATGACAGCCATACCCAGGGCATGTGCCTCATCCGTCAACATCCTCAGGTCTTCCAGAGTGCCATATTCTGCTGCTACGGCCCTATAATCTTTTACTGAATAGGGTGAATTGACTGAATTGATTTCGCCTATGGGATGAATGGGCATCAACCAGATCACGTTGATCCCCATTGAATCAAGAATTGGCAGGCGTTGAATCACTCCCTGCAGATCACCACTTTGACTGAACGCTCGCAGATTAACCTCATACATAATGATATCTTCAATGGGGGGCGTGTTGGCCATGGGCCTGCCATACTGAGTATATTTTTCGCCTGGAGATGATGAGGGGTCTTCACAAGCAAGCAGAAAACAGACAATAAGGGCTATGAGGCCTATACGTTTCAATGCAGTCATAATGAAAAATTTACACCAAAACTCACTAATATCTACTTTTAATCCCATGGAATAAAGTCCCAAATCTTGTCTGATAACAGTCCAGCCACTCTGTTTCAGGCGGGTTTACTTGGAAAAAGTATTTCGCATCCTGAAAAAACCATTTTTAACAGCTGAAATTTCTCTTATCCTAAGACTGAGACTCTCCTGGTATCTCAAATATCAAAGACTGATAAAAACATCATTATAGATGGAAATGATTGAATCACATGCTATCTAAAAACGCACTTAAGACAAAAAATGGCCGACTACTGGCATTTTCTCTTCTCTATTTATCCGAGGGTATTCCCTTTGGGTTCAGTGCCATTGCTCTGGCAACCCACCTGCGCATGAGCGGTGTTGGTCTGACTGAGATCGGCCTTTTCACAGCCTCCCTTTATGCCCCCTGGGGACTAAAATGGGCCTGGGCACCCCTGGTGGATCTCATAGAATTCAAACGCTTTGGGTCGAAACGGACCTGGATCGCCGGAGCGCAGGCAGCTATGATAGGTACGCTCGGGATTGTGGTCTTTTTTGACTATTCAGCCAATATTCAATTGCTGACTACCCTCATAGTCATTCATAATATTTTTGCAGCCACACAAGACGTAGCCATTGATGCCCTGGCCATTAAGGTCCTTCCAGAGAATGAACGGGGAATTGCCAATGGATTTATGTTTGGTTCCTCCTATCTGGGACAGGCTATCGGTGGAAGCGGGGCCTTGCTCATCGCTGGTAAGTTTGGATTCGCTCTATCATTCCCCTTCGTCTTGCTTATGCTGATCCTGATTCTCTTTTTTGTTACGCTACGATTACAGGAGCCGGCATCTGAGGTGATTGACAAAGCTGTTTCCCACGAGAGTGTTGCACAAGAAATTATCAATACCCTTAAACAATTCTTCAAAGAGCTATTCCAGGGCTTCTTTAAATCGGGGACAGGTCCTATTGCCGGTGTAATCTTTTCACTGCTGCCTTTCGGGGCATTGGCTCTGGGTCTGGTGCTAGGGAGCGCCCTGCAGGTGGATCTGGGTATGGATGAGAATCAAATCGCAAAGCTGACCATGCTGGGTACGATTTTCGCCGCATCAGGTTGTGTCCTGGGAGGATGGATCTCTGACCGGGTAGGACATCGGAAAGCCCTGGGTGCCTGGTATGTTCTAACAACCATCCCTACCTTTTTTCTGGCCCGACAGTTTACCGGGATTGATGGAACTGCCGGTGTCACCATCGACATGTTCTTTTATGTTTCAATCGCCTACAGTTTTGCCAGCGGATTGGTTCAGGGAACCTCTACTGCGGTTTTCATGGGTTTGACCAGCCCGGCTGTAGCAGCTACCCAATTTACGGGCTACATGGCTCTTCATAATTTTGTCTATTCTTATTCCAGTCTGTGGCAGGGCAAATACGCAGATCTGCATGGGTATGCAAAAGTTCTGTTTATGGATGGCTGGATAGCTTTTATACCCCTCATCTTACTACCATTTCTCAAGCCAAGAAAGCAATCTGCTGAATCGACCTAGTATGGGCACGCATAGACTAAAATGGATCAACAGGCCTTATCCCCTTGTTTCGCGATTCAGGGATCAGCTCCTCATATCCATTTCCTTTGGTCTGTTCATCTTTCTATTCCTGAGATTCTTTCAACCCTTTGGTCTAGGTAATATGGATGTCAATAAATCACTGTATGTTCTCGGGTTTGGCCTGATCACCACATTGGTCATGCTTGCCAATTACACACTTACCCCAAGAATTATCCCCGGTTTTTTTGATGCAGACAGGTGGACGGTGGGAAAGGATATCCTCTATGGTCTCTGGATAATCATCTCCATAGCACTGTTCAATTATGTGTACCATGGCAAAGTTGGAGGGCAAAGTTTCGAGCCCAGTGCCATATTGTCTTTCATCATTATCACTGCTTCAGTGGGGGCGTTCCCCCTCACTATCATGGTCTTTATAAACGAATTATATCTCAATGACAGACATCAGAAAAATGCCTCGAAGATCACACAGCAAATTGAATCAGGGATCCTGGCACATCAATTTGAAACAAAGCAAAAGAAGCTGATCATTGGTGACTCTGAAAGTGACGCTATGGAGCTTGAAGTGGAAGAATTGATATTTGTCCAGGCCAGTGACAATTACGTCCATGTTCATTACCTTGAAAATGAGAAGATAGCGACCAGACTTGTTCGAACGACCATGAAGAACATTGAAACTCAACTATCTGAATTCCCAGACATGAAAAGATGTCATCGGTCGTATATGGTAAACAGACAAAAGATTTCCAAAATCACCGGTAATGCCAGAGCTTATAGCATCCATTTTAGTATGTGCGACGACCGAATCCCTGTATCCAGGGGCATCAGCAGAAATAGTTTTTTCGTCTGATTGCTGTCCGACTCGTCCCATTCGCCCCAAATAAATCCCATTTACCACAGAGCAGTATTCTCGGATATTCCCGTACCTATCTTTGATCTTTAACTAAAATCATCGAGAAGGAGATGAATATGAAAAACAGAATAATTGTGATCGCGTCATTACTATCTGCAATGACTCTTAATGCTCAGAGTGGGGTGGTAGAAGTAATAGTCACGGATGTAGTTGCGGAATGGGGAGGATCGGTAATAATTGGTCTGTTTGGAAAAAACGGGTTTCCAAAATCGGGTCAGGCCATTGTCAGCGACACAATTCCAGTTCGAGATATCAAGGCTACTCACACATTTGAGAACATCCTGGCCGGGAATTATGCCATCGCAGTGTTTCAGGATGTGAATGGTGATAATGAATTAAATCGAGATATTTATAGAAGACCAACAGAACCCTATGCTTTCTCGAACAATGTTTTTGGACGATTCGGGCCACCAAAATTTGCAGAGGTTTCATTTTCTGTTGATAACAATACCAATTTAAAACTAATCATTCATCTCAAAGAGTAATCCATCATAAAATGGAGAGAAAAATCCCCCAGCATATCGGTGTTGGTAATGATGCTGGGGGTGATACAACAGTAGTTTCTATTGAAGTGCTACATCACTTCACTGATTTGAATGGTGGGTTCAATATTTGTGAAATTGGGTAAATCGCCCATGATTTGGTCAACATTTGGACCAAAAGAATTTTGAAAGGCACCAACGGTTTCAAAATAGAGGTTGCTCATGGTGGCAAATGGTGCCACGGATCCAGGAGCTCCACCAGCCAGGCCTTTTTCAATTGATGCACCTTTGACAGCGTCTCCAAGCAGACCGCCTACCAGAGGGATGTGCTTGTTGAGGTAGTAATCCATATCAAAGGTTTTACCCTCTCCATTTGCATCCAGAACACTTACTTTTATCATACCTTTTTCCATAATAATCCTTTCAATTCGGCTGGAATAAAACCTTGGACCCAATCGCCGTTTACTGGACCTCATCAAGCATAGAATTTTGACTCAAAAATATTTCCATTTGTAAGCGGGCAAGTTTTTGAATCCCTGAATCTATGAGGGGTTACCTCTTAGTAAAGCATAAACATGACAAAATAAATCACATTGCACATCATAACCTCCTGGAATACTTTATGAATAAGGATAAGTAGAGAAGCAAGAAGAGAGAATCAGGTTGATGAAGCAATTGAATACCTACAATAAAATAGAATCAGACGAAGCGTCCTATGATGGGTAAAGAAATTACACTGCTGCAATTCATTAGCATCTACGAAGGCGGTGATATTCGAATTCTGGATGTGCGTGAAGCCTGGGAAACCCCCATGATCAGGGGTGAAAACGTAATCAATATCCCCATGAATCAACTTCCTCAGGCTATTGATATGATTCCAAGGACAGAAGCCCTTGTGGTGATCTGTCAGCATGCGGTCCGATCAAAGCGGGTTATCGAGTACCTCCAGTCTCAACATGGTTTTGAAAATTTGATCAATCTTGCAGGGGGAGTGCATCTCTGGACAGGAAACAGCTAACCCAGACGACATACAAACCCAGCATGATGTCGGTCCCTCAGTGGGTTCGTAATTAATTTCTTCCCTAAGTTCTCCCCGATAAATAGTACAACTTTTTCCCAGCCCGAGATGATTTCACAATCTAAAAAGATTCAAAAACATACTTGCAATATGATATTGGATTAGTACAATATAGGCATCTAATAATTGGAGGGAAATATGGATCCGGAAACGATTTCAAATGCAGAGGCTGCCCTACTGGGTTTGCTGGCAGAAAAACCAAAACACCCGTATCAGATCGAGAAGGATGTGGAGTACCGGGAGATGCGCACCTGGACCGATTTGTCAATGTCATCCATCTACAAACTATTAAAAAAACTGGAGGATCAAGACTTGGTGTCCAGCGAAATAGCCCTCACGGAAGACAATCGTGCGCGGAAGATATATTCCATTTCTGAAGCGGGACGGGAATGTCTTGAGATCAAGCTTCGCGCCTTGTTGAGACGACCTGAGGTGCTGAAGGACCCCTTCCATCTTGGTATCTACAATGCCGATATACTGGAGCAGGATGAACTCATTTCATGTCTGGAGTTCTACCGGGAGTCCGTGGTGGAGATGATTGCAGGATATGGCAGACTCAAAGATTTTTTAACAGAACAGAACTGTTCCGCAGTCCGTCTCGCCGTCGCCATACGACCAGCCTATCAATGGGAAGGAGTCCTGAAGTGGCTGGATGAATTTCTTCCCGGTCTAAAAGCAGAGCTAAAATAATGGAGCATATCGAGATCAGGGGAGCTCGAACCCATAATCTAAAGAACATCGATCTGGACATTCCACGCAATAAATTTGTGGTGGTTACCGGTGTGAGTGGGTCTGGTAAATCGAGCCTGGTGTTTGATACCATCTATACCGAAGCCCAGCGCCAACTCATCGAAACCTTCTCCACCTTTGCCCGGCGGCGTCTGCCAAAACTCACCCGTCCAGATGTGGATGAGATCAGGAACCTGGGAACGGGGATCGTCATCGATCAGAAGCGGCTGGGAAAAACGCTGCGCTCCACCGTTGGGACAGCTACTGAGATATATACCTACTTGCGACTCCTGTATTCTCGAGCCGCCGAACCCTTTGTCGGGTTTTCACATGTTTTTTCATTCAATCATCCTGAAGGCATGTGTCCCTCCTGCAAAGGTCTGGGAAAGCGAATTCAAATAGACCGAGAGGCCATGTACGATCCCGAGCTCAGCCTCAGGGAGGGAGCCATCCTTCATCCGGATTATAAGGTCGGTGGCTATTACTGGCGAACCTTTGTAAGTGTGGGACTCTTTGACCCTGATAAAAAACTGAAGGATTATACAGAAGAGGAAATTGAACGTCTCTTCGAAACCGAGGGTGTTGAGTATCGCTATGATCACAGTGGCGTTGAGGTTAAAAAAACATGGAAAGGTCTGATCCAGCGTCTCGAAAGTTACTATGTCCAGAAGGCTGAAGATGAACTACCGAAAGCTCGCCGGGACGCCTATCAGAAGTTTCTGGTCTACCAGGATTGCAGATCCTGCCAGGGAACCCGCTTGAATGATACCGTACTCTCAGCCCAACTTAACGGCAGGAATATCGCTGAACTCTCTGGCATGGAATTAACCGATCTGGATGACTTCCTCGCCGGATTATCGGCAGACAATATTCAGGTCATGGTGCAAAAGATCAGGTCCGTTCTTCATCACCTCATAGGTATCGGTGTGGGGTATCTGACACTGAACAGAGCAGTGGCGACTCTCTCAGGAGGAGAATCCCAGCGAGTAAAGATGGCACGTCAATTGGACTGTGACCTCACTGGTCTCATGTATGTTCTGGATGAACCTTCCATCGGGTTGCATCCCAGGGATACGGATCGGTTGCTTGACATCATCCATGATCTGCGTGATAGAGGGAACTCAGTCCTGGTTGTGGAACATGATCCCCAGATAATGGAAGCAGCTGATTGGATAGTAGATATCGGACCCAAGGCTGGTCGTCATGGTGGCCAATTGTGTTTTGAAGGTACTGGATCCATGCTAAGGTCGGCTGATAGTCCCACAGGTCTTGCCCTGAAAAGAACGACCCCCACCAGAAAAAAAGCGCGACGCTTGCCCCAGGGCTGGATGGAGATAAGGAATGCCACAGCCCACAACTTGAAGAACGTTTCAGTGAATATTCCCACTGGTGTTTTGTGCTGTATTACGGGAGTCGCAGGGTCGGGGAAGAGCAGTCTGGTCCACTCTGAACTGGTGGGACGTTTCCCTGCCGTAGTCATTGATCAATCAGCTCCCGGGAAATCCAGCCGCTCAAATCCGCTCACATATACAGGTATCTTTGACAAGGTCAGAAAGGATTTTGCAAAGGCAGCAGGGACTCGGCCAGCCCTCTTCAGCTTCAATTCTGAGGGAGCCTGCCCGGGCTGCAAGGGACAGGGATTTCAAAAAGTTGATATGAATTTTCTGGATGATATTACCATTCTTTGCCCGGAGTGTGAGGGAAAGCGCTACAGGGCGGAAGTCCTGGAGCACCTATGGCAGGGAAAGACCATCTTTGACATTCTTGAAATGTCAGTAGCAGATGGTCTTGACTTTTTCACTGATAGGAAGACCCTATCCCAATTATCACTGTTGAATCGGGTCGGTCTGGGCTATTTGAGTCTGGGCCAATCTTTAAGCACGCTCTCAGGTGGGGAAGCCCAAAGATTAAAGCTGGCAGCTGAGCTGGATCAGGCTGGTAATCTTTACATCCTGGATGAGCCCACCACAGGTTTGCATATGAGTGATGTCCAGCGTCTCATGGTCATCATTAATGAGTTGGTTGAAGCAGGAAATAGTGTCCTCATCATCGAGCATAATCTGGATGTGATTCAACAGGCCGACTGGATCATCGATCTGGGTCCAGAGGGTGGACGAGGTGGTGGGGAAATTCTTGCCCAAGGCCCACCGGAGCAGGTTTGCCAGGTTGATGCCAGTATCACAGGGAGATACTTGAAAGCGAGTTTGAATCACTCCTGACACAATTGTCTCAGGTCTTTCAGTCCAGCCTATTAATACTGCAAATCCATAGGAGAGAACGGGGAGAAGTGAGTGGCTGGGCGTATGGCCATTATTTCTGGCTGATCCCTGAATGGGACGCCTTCCCAGCCTGGGGTCATGGTGGGGAGTTCAATAATTAGAAAACCTGATCAGGAGCTTATCAGATCTCTCATTGAAGGCTGAATAAATGAGATCTGATTATGGTCAGAAATCTCCGCTCTTCGCTTGCTGAGCTTTGAGACTATTTCAAATACACCATTTTTATAGTCCTGCTATATTTCCCTGCCTGAAGTCGACAGAAATACACACCCGTGCTCGCCTGGTTCCCAAATTCATTCAGACCACGCCATTGTTCGTGATAGTGACCTGCTGGTTGTATTGCGTTGATAAGTGTTGCCACATTCCGGCCCTGGATATCGTAAATTACAAGACTGACATCCGTTTCCTCAGGCAAGTCATATGCGATGGTGGTTACTGGGTTAAAAGGATTTGGAAAGTTTTGCTCCAGAACGTAATCATCTGGAACGGCTAACGACTCTATGGCGACGGGTCCGCATCCAGTAGGCATGCCGCCCATATTGCTGCCATCTTGACCAGTCCCACTACAAGGTGATCCCTCCTGCAACCGGTAATCTGAAGTGTCTGTATTGCAGAACATGGGATCCATATCAATATTTCCTGTTTGCCAGTACACGTCTCCAACAGCATCAACAACAGAACTATCGACATTAGAATAATTGATGAATAATTGTGGCAAATTGCCGTCTTCAGGATTATTCCAAGCTGTGTATTCTAACCCACCATTCCCTCTCAGAATGCAGCTCCGCATGTGCAATGGACCTCCATTCTTTATTCCAGTTTGACCATTTGCTGTCACTGTCACATGGTTCAAAGTAGCAGATCCACCAAAAACTCTCTGCAGAATCATGCCTTCACCACCATTATTGGCAATCACACTATTGGCCACAACAACTTCAGTATAATTGGAACGCATTCGTAGTCCATTTCCTTCATTGTCAATAATCTTTAGTCCATTGGCATTCAGGTTCACTCGCCCATCGATACCGTAACTTTGTGTATTCGTGATTGAGACATTGGTGATGTCCAGAGAGGCTCCTGAGTAAGGATAGTCACTCCATACATCAATCCCTTCGCGTGCACCGGAGATGGATATATTCAGGAGGTCTACATGACTTTGATATGCAGAAATCCCCCATCTCTCTGCACCACGCAGATGGAAGTTTTGTGCTCCGCCGGTGATATGTTCAAACCGGAGACCACCTTCCTGTCCTTCCACATCTAGAATTGTTTCCTCTGGAGACACCCCGCTTATGGTGATTCTGTTTGGGACAATGACAGGAAAGAGTTCACCCGTCGTTGATGTACTGTAAACCCCAGCTGCCAGATAGATGGTACAAGCTGCTGGTCCCCCCGTGCTCCTGCGGAGTGCATGAGAGATTGTGTGTAAGGGATTCTCGGGGCTCAGTCCAGAATTGGTATCGTCCCCATCAGGGGAGACATAGAGATCTTGATTTACCTGAACCATGGTGCCATTTAAAATGTCAAAATCAAAGACCTCAAAGGGATGGGCGAAAACGCTGGTCGGCTCCAGGACGGTGAAGGTATCAACCACAATATCCTGATGAAAACTCTCTTCAAACCAGGTTGACTGAAACAGATCATCCCCCCACGCAGCCTGGTTCTGGTAGATATTGCAGCGATTGTTTGAATTAAATAAGATCGGCTCTTGTGTCCCAAAATATATTCCACCGCCATTTACAGCTTGATTGTATGCAATGGTCACTCCTGCCAGGGTTGCCGGGCAATTCACATTTAAGCCACCTCCGCTTATTCCAATATTGTGAGTGATTGTGGAATTGCGTAGATCAAGAAAATCACCACTGGCATAAATTCCCCCTGAACCCGTGTATTCGTCTGATCCAAGTGGTACATGATTATTGTAAATGTCAACACCATCTATAAACAAACTATCACCATGTTGAACAATGGGAGATGCCAGGTTGGAATAAAATGTTGAGTTTTGAACGCTCGTCCTACTACCGCGTGTGTATAAAGTGGCTTCAGGATTCTGTAAACCAGAGACAGTACATCCAGACATTTGAATGTCCGATTCATAGGCTGTTATACTTCCATCGAATGTGGAATATTCAGGTAACTCTAGCCCACCCCCACCAAGAATGGTTACATTGCTCAAGTTGACAGAGGAATTTTCGGCAAATACCGCACCTCCTCCATCCCAGTATTCATATCCCCCCCCCCCCCACATAGCTGTTTCGTAATAATAAGATTCGCAGCACCCATCTCCGGTAATGACCAGGTTCTGTAGAGCAATATTCTGAACATTCACGGCAGAGAATGCCAGGGTACGATTCTCTGTATCAATGAAGGTGCCGTCGTCCAAGTCCCCGCCATCAATGGAAATGTGACTCTTCATAAACAGTGGGAAATGCTCACCAGTCAAGGATGCACTGAAGTGTCCACCGGTTCCCAAATGAATTGTCAAAGGATCAAGACTGTCTGGAGCCGCACGGTATAGAGCAGCTGAAATTGTTTTCAGGGGAGACAGGGGACTGTCTCCTGCTGCAAGATCGTCCCCTTGGGGATGGACATAGATATCTGAACTGATGGAGGCTGGCAAACTACCAACCCAGATTGGATGATGTTGACTCACCTTGCGAATGATCTTGCCAACATCATCACCAACTGAGAAATCCAGATAATAGAGGCCAGCTGTCTCGCTTACGGAAAGAATGGCTTGCATGGTGTAGATACCAGTGGTAAAAGTGTCTGAAACCACCGACTGGAATCCATAACGGATGTAGTTCGGAGGCGGCGGCCAAAATTGATCCATTACGCTGGTGATTGAGTCACTGTATACCAGCACCCCCTGAACGGGTCCCGCATAATAGATAGTGTTGGGTATGACCCATCCTTCTGGCAGCAGTGCACTGAAATACACAGTGTCGCAATTCGACTCTCCGCTATGATCAACATTGATAGAAAAGCTGAAATTGTCATCAGGATCGATGATAGCAGGAATACCAACAACGGTGATCTCATAGCACCCACTTAGCAAAATAACAAGTGGAACAATCCCACACATAACCAGACGCTTTTTCATGATACCTCCAGTACCTAATCTTAGATTTGTTCTACAAAATTAACAGAAGTGATGGTCTATGGCTGTCACAGATGGAACCAATCCTGTCACATATGGAACATTTTGCGATTTTTGGGACTTTCCTGTAGTTATCTGCACCTGTGTCAAATCAATCTGATGATTGTGCCCTTGAAACCTTTCTTGAGCCTATGGAAGGATGAGCGAATCCTGGTTACGAAAAGGAATTGGCCTTGCTAGCGTTTGATTGTCTTTCATCCTGGGTGAAGTGGCTGGTCGTTTTTTTCGTTGGTTTCAGATATCTGAGCAGACTGTAGCTCTATATACATTTAGTTTATGAGTTGAACGACCTGGGAGCGGTCTTAACTTGCCGGTAGATCAATCTGAAATATATCCAATGAAGGAGTGTGCCTCATGCAGGCCGATTTGATTGCCACCCTGTTGATATCTACCGGTATTGTGTTCCTCTTATTTGCCATATTAAAAACACGGCGTCTGCTGGCTCTCATAAAAGGCAACAAATTTGAACGCAGTTGGCAAATACACTTGGCCCTCATGGTTTTCTTCATCCTGGCCTACTTCATTGCCCTGTTGAAACTATCCGGTAGCGTAGCTCCAGATTTATCAATCATAATCGGTATTATTTTACTCCTGGGCTCCATCTTTGTCTGGTTGGTCGAGGTGAATGGGTACCGTACTATTAAGGAGCTTTTCGACACCGCTGTCTCAAAGGAATATGTTGAAAATATTGTCCAATCAATGGCAGATTCCCTCATTGTGGTACAGCTGGATGCTGAATCCCTCATTACCACTGTAAATGCTGCAACTCTGGACCTGTTGGGGTATTCAGAATCTGATCTCATAGGTGCACCGATGAGTAAGATTCTAGGTGAAAATCATGATCTCAATCTGGGACAACGACAGGAGATTGTTCCAATAAAAATCCAAAACGAAGAGACCCAATATCGTTCCAAATCGGATGATTTGATCCCTGTCTTGTTTTCTGTATCTGAAGTACACAATTTAAATGGCAGCCTCGATGGATTCATCATTGTTGGAAAAGATTTTCGTAAACTAAAAGAAGCCCGCGCCGCCCTGGAAGCCTCCGAGACAAAACATCGAAACCTTTCGAATGAGCTGGCACAATCAAACACCTTAAAAGACCTGCTGCTTGATATTATCACCCATGATATTAAAAATCCAGTTGGGGTTATTCAGGGTATGACAGAATTACTGGCCATGGATGATGCAGAAGATGAGAAAATTCAACTCCTGTCTGACAGCACAGAAAGATTGCTGCAGGTGCTCAATAATGCCACCACGCTCAGTAAAGTTGCCATGCATGAGAGCCTTGAAAAACATCAACTCAATATCTCTGAGCTTCTCAAATCGGTAATCAGAACCTTCCAGCCCAGTTTCGAAAAAGCTGGAATTGAAGTAATAAACGAGATCCATAACGACCTTACAATTTTAGCTCATCCAGTTGTTGAGGAGGTGCTTACAAATTATCTAAGCAATGCTGCAAAATACGCCACGGCCGGCAACCAGCTTAAAATATATCACACCATGGAAGATGGATGGAACACCCTAAACTTTGCTGACAATGGAGAAACCATAAAGGTAGAGTTGCGAGACAAAATATTTGTCCGGAGCGTGCAGCTTGAAGAGGGTCAGAAGCGCGGACGAGGTCTTGGACTGGCAATTGTCAAGTATATCGCCGAGTCTCTGGGAGGCGAGGTTGGTGTCAGGCCTAATGAACCGCAGGGCAATATTTTCTATATTAAGCTGCCGCTTAAATAATTCTCGATTAACCCTAGTCTCATAAAGAGTTTTCCACAATAATCTTACAATGGTTTGACAAGATTGTCAAAACGTCATTCTGACAGACTTGAAAAAAATATGCTAAATTATTAACGCTTCCTTTATTGATTATGCCATTCTGACAAACTCCTTTTCTTGGTATATGATTTTATGACTTAATTTTAGTATTGGCACGGATTTAGAAACACCTTTTTGTGTAGATTTTTAAACATATAAAGGATGAAGGAGGTTAATCATGACTTTAATCAAAGTTGCTAAACCCAGACTACCCAGCTTAGTTGATGACATGTTCCGATCTTACTTCGATGAACCGGTCCACTCAACTAAGGACACATGGCGTCCAGCGATGGATGCTTTTGAGACAGATACAGGGTATGAGATCAGTTTTTCTATGCCTGGTTTCAAGAAAGAACAGATTCATGTGTCTCTAAACAATAAAACGTTAACCATTAAGGGAGTACACGACGAAGAAACTGTGCGGAAAGGGGGGTACCTCTATCGCGAGATTGCATTTGGTACCTTTGAACGCTCACTGTATCTGCCTGAGAATGTCGATGCGGAGAAAGTCAACGCAAACTACTCTGAGGGTATATTGAATATCTCAATTTCCAAAATGAAGGAAGCTTTGCCCCGGGAGATCGACGTCAAGGTTAAGTAAGATTTCGCATTGCCATGCATAATTATGAAGGGGTCCTTTTCGGATCCCTTCTGTTTTTCTCTAGCGGAGGATAATGAAACTACATTATTTTGGGAATCGTAATTTTTAAAACTCCATTTTCCATTGTCGTTGTCATTTCTTCAGAATTCGCATCGGGTGGGAGGCTTAGGGTTCGTTGGAGTTTGCCAGAGAAACGTTCACTGCGTTTATAATTGGATTTGTCTTCATCTTTATGCTGGATGGTTTTCGCAGAAAGGGTGAGTCGACCATTATCGACACGAATATCAATTGAGTTGTCCTCTGCTCCAGGAAGATCAACTCTAATCACATATTGATCTTGCTCCTCAATAAAATCCATAGCAGGTGAAGAGGAAAACTCTCCAAAAACATTATCAAAGTAGGGGTTTCCACGGTTATTGAGGGAGAAGCGACCGAAAAGTTGATCCATTTCTCGCTGCATTTCGTCGAAGTCTTTGAAAACATCAAAGAGTTGATTGTTCTCTTCATCAAACCAGTTATGCTTTAAGGCCTGGGATCTAATAGAATCAGAGTTTGTCAGGATCTTATTATTGATCTGATTTCTAAGGTCGAAGATATAGAAGCCTTCGATGACCACTGCCAGCACGAGTATTAAACCAGCAATGAGCATGAGTTTGTTCTGTTTCATAGAACACCTCCATTCATTTTAGTTCAACAAACGTCATACAAAAACCATCATAGATACGCTTGATCTTAGATGGGGTTCCCAAAAAATGATACCAGATTTTCGTCTGCAACTGTGGGCTTAGCAGCAGCAGAATCGAAAAATTCGCCTATTTCTGTCCAGAGATCTGTTTCATAGAAAACCTTAGAAAATATCATAACGTGCAAAACGCGCATTTATGTGTTGCCTGAGGAAAAATTCATCTTATTATGCTGGTGGGAACGAAAACTGCACAGAATAAGAGGAGGCCGTATTTACCCCAAACAACAACATGTCATCATTGCTACTGGTACCTCTAGTCTGGCTGCAGCATATTATTCGTATGATGTATATCCATAAAATTATTCACCCATGAATTTTACACACAATACAGGAAATTAACTCCATGAAAAAAGTACTCCTCTTCTCCATCCTCCTCACAGTTGGCCTCATGGGTTCCCAACTGCTCCCAGGAATGTTTGGAGACTCATACCACACTATTTCTGAGCTGGTCACGGTTTTCACACTGATTGGTCTGGCATTTATCATGATCCATGTTGGCTACGAATTTGAATTGGATAAATCAAATCTCAAAAGCTATGGCTGGGACTATGTGGTTGCCATGACAGCCGCCGCCTTCCCCTGGATATTTGTTGCCATCTATTTCGTATATGTCCTGGGTCCTGAGGGTGCCACAAGTTGGGAGGATTGGAAACCAGCGCTGGTCATCTCACGATTTGCTGCGCCAACCTCTGCTGGGGTTCTATTTTCCATGTTAGCTACTGCCGGTCTCAGCTCAACCTGGCTGTTTAGAAAAGCCCGCGTGCTAGCTATCTTTGATGACCTGGATACGGTATTGCTCATGATTCCCCTGGGAATACTCATGGTGGGCGCCTCCTGGCAAGGGGGTATCGTTGTAGTCATTATGGTAACCCTAATTTATATGGCCTAGACCTACCTTCACCGTTGGTCAATACCCATTTCCTGGCCGTGGGTATTGGGTTATGCTGTTGTAATTGTCGGCATATCAGAAGTCATTTACCTCTCCAGCAAACTCATTGATCAGCAAGTTCCCATACATATCGAGATTCTTTTGCCAGCCTTTGTACTTGGAACCATGATGAAACGTCCAGAGGGGACAAATCCCCACCTTGATGACGATAGGGAAGGTCACCTTGAAGGACCGGAAAGTCCAGAGGAGCAAAAAGCTGCCTCCATCATATCTGCCATTTTCATTTTTCTGGTTGGACTGAATATGCCTCTAATTTTTAGCAGTGAGCTCGCCAGCTCAGGACCTCAGCTCAGTGCTGGGATGATCGCCTTTCATGTATTAATGGTCACCATAATCTCAAATGCGGGTAAGATGTTCCCAGCCTTTGTCTATAAGCGCGAAGCCCACTGGAAAGAACGCTTGGCGCTTGCAGTTGGTATGTGGCCGCGTGGTGAGGTTGGTGCCGGTATTCTGGTCTTAGCGCTTGGCTATGGCATTGGTGGTTCAATGGTGACTGTGGCTGCTTTGAGTCTTTCAGTTAATCTACTGCTCACTGGTGTCTTTATCTGGATTGTTAAAGCATTGATCAATTCAGTACCAAAGGCGGGGTAGTGATAATGAAGTATAAAAGAGGCGTGATCGGTCTTGCCGTTTTGCTGACCCTCATAACAGGAGAAACACTCATGGCCATCGAAGAAGCAAAATATACGGTTGTTCAGAAAGATGGGCAATTTGAGATCCGCGATTATGAATCCTATCTGCTGGCCGAAATCAATATTGAAGGTAGCATGGAAGGCGCTTCAAGCATGGCTTTTCGTCCACTCTTTAATTATATCTCAGGCGCCAATCGGTCTCAGACCAAGGTGTCCATGACCAGCCCGGTATCCCAGGAAGTTGGAAATGAAGAGATTAAAATGACCACCCCAGTCTCTCAGGAACGCAATCAAAACTCATGGGCTATAAGTTTTATGATGCCCCAACATTTCACACTTGAAACTATTCCCACGCCTGAAGATAATAGAGTCCAAATACGGGAGGTTTCCGGACGGCGGGTAGCCACCATCAGGTATTCTGGATTTTGGAGTGAAAAAGGGTATTCCAAACACAAGGCCAAGCTTGAATCCTGGATTGCTGCCCAGGGTTTAGAACCAGCGGGACCAGCAATTTGGGCCCGCTTTAATGCACCTTTCACACCCTGGTTTTTACGTAGGAATGAGGTTCAGATCCCAGTTATAGCCCCTGAGGTGAACCCCTAACGTGTGGGCATCCCCTGTTGCTGGCTCGTGCTATCGCCAGGCAGGTAGGACATGAGCCATAAATTTAAC
The DNA here is from genome assembly GCA_016784545.1 of Candidatus Neomarinimicrobiota bacterium. Classification (NCBI taxonomy): domain Bacteria; kingdom Pseudomonadati; phylum Fidelibacterota; species Fidelibacterota bacterium. The sequence goes on along the minus strand of JADHUM010000002.1, from coordinate 11,317 downwards.
TTTTCGTGATTATTGAAATATTCTGTAGGGTGTTTTGATCGAAACTGGGCCAACCTCTTAAGCCTATAATCATAAGCGCTTGAGTCGTGATGGCGTAGGCCAAGTTGATGTCGTAAATAATCAAGTTGAATATACCATGGCAAATCAGGTATCCCATCATGGGAATACATTCTTCGTAGGCTACCATCCAGCAGGAGATTAGCAGTGTTTTCGGCCTCTTCAAACTCACCTTTAGCCAATCTGAGTAATAAGATATGAGATAAGTCAGCCACCATAACGGCTTCCGTACCCTGTGCTTCAGAGTGGCCCCTATAATAGCCTTTTGTAAGACCCTCAAAATATGCTATGCCCAAAAGCAATATGAAGAGCAGTGTGGCAATTTTGTGGTGGTAAGAGGTGACAATAACTTTCCAGATCGATTTCCAGAGCCTGGGAAATGGAACGCCATCATATAATTTCATTAATACCCCCTCGGATTAGTTGACTATGCAGGTTTGAAACATTGAGGTAGAGGCTCAGATTGGGAAACAGAGATCGAATATGGACGTAGAGAAAAGATACTAATACTTTGATCAAGGACAATGATTCAGGAAAAACGAGGGGACTCGGATTTCGTCTCAGCTTCACAAATTTGGCCGCGACCACAAACAGGTTTATCCCACCTTACCCAACACGATTCTTTTTGGTCTCGCTCAAATAAACATTAACATTAAGCATTACGGACAACGCTGATTTCCAGATGGATATAAACGAGTTCGGGCCAAACACCTGATTCAAAGCATTACAATTTCTTTGGAGAAATAAAAGTATGATTGAGAAAAATCTTTCCAAACCCACGGGGCTACCCCCAGGCACACTCATCTATGTTGGCAACAAGAAAGAGCATGATATCCAAATAAGAGTCATTGATTATAATCGTGACGTGCTTGATGAGAAAATTATTCCGGATATCAAGGATATCGGATCATTTAAAAAAGCTGATACAGTATCCTGGATCAACGTTGATGGTGTCCATGATATGGACCTCATCCGTCATATTGGTGAAATTTATGAGTTACACCCCTTGCTGCTTGAGGATATAGTCAATACTGCCCATCGTCCCAAGGTTGAGGATCATGAGAAACAGCTCTATTTTACCTTTAAGATGCTGACTTTCAACGAAGAGACAATGAGCCTTGGATCCGAGCAGGTAAGTATTGTTTTGGGTCCATCCTATGTCATCTCCTTCCAGGAGACACCACATGACATTTTTGATCCCGTGCGAACTCGGATCGAGACGGCCAAAGGACGCATCAGGGGCAAGCAGACGGATTATCTGGTTTATGCACTCATCGATGCTGTTGTGGATAGCTACTTCAGTTTTCTCGAATCATATGATACTTACATTGATAAACTTGAAACCGATATTCAATTCAACCCCACTCAAGACGATGTTGCATTAATTCTTCGGTTGAAGAAGCAGCTATTATTTCTCCGGAGAACCATCACTCCTTTGCGCGAGGCGATTAGCTTTATGCAGAATACTGATTCAAAACTTCTGGACCCAGGCACCAATAAATATTTCAGCGATGTACATGACCACCTGCTTTATGTCATTGATTCCATCGAATCAAACCGCAGTCTATTGGATGGCCTCATGGAATCTTTCATGTCTAATATGTCGAACCGCATGAATCAGGTGATGAAAGTATTGACCATCATTGCCACCATCTTCATTCCCCTGACCTTTATTGCTGGTATCTATGGTATGAATTTTACCTATATGCCAGAACTCGGGTGGAAATATGCCTATCCCACGCTTCTGGGGTCTATGGGAGTAATATTTATTGGCATGTTGATATTTTTTAAGAGGAGTAAATGGCTTTAATCTTTCAGTTATTATTACTGACGCTAGGACTTGGGGCCCTGATAAAGGGGGCAGATTATTTCGTTGAAGGAGCGAGTTCTTTAGCTCATCGTTTATCCATTTCTCCAATGATTATTGGGTTAACCGTAGTTGCTTTCGGTACTTCAACTCCAGAGCTGGTGGTCAACATCTTTGCTGTTTTGCGAGGAGAGGTGAATCTCACCTATGGGAATATCATCGGCAGCAATATCCACAATATTCTGTTAATTTTAGGAATATCAGGAATTATTCACCCGCTTAGTACTCAAAGGAATACGGTATGGCGTGAAATTCCATTCGCTTTGATTGCAGTGATAGCCGTCATTGTTTTAAGCAATGACACTATACTGTCCAATTCACCCGATCAATTATCAAGAGGGGACGGGATCATTTTGCTCCTATTCTTTGCCATTTTTCTCACCTACGTCTTCGGGATGACTCAGACCCAGTTGCAGGATGAGTACAAAATCACAGAAATGACTCTTGTGCGTATCTTAGCATACATCGGGATTGGATTAATAGGACTGATTCTGGGAAGTAGGCTCGTCGTCGTGAATGGTGTTGAAATTGCTCAAACTTTAGGAATCTCCGAGCGGGTGATTGGCCTCACTGTAATCGCAGTGGGTACCTCTCTTCCTGAATTGACAACCTCGGCCATGGCTGCTTATCGGGGTGAATCTGATATCGCAATCGGTAATATTGTGGGCTCCAATATCTTTAATATCTTTCTGGTTTTAGGAATCTCATCCCTCATTGCGCCCTTACCATTTTCAACCATCCTGAATCTTGATTTTGGGATGATGTTACTTGCAACAACCTTGCTCTTTACGATAATGTTTATGGGAAAAACTCGTGTAATTGGTCGTGCAAAGGGAGGGCTGTTTCTGGTGCTTTGGATTACCTATATGGGCTATTTAATCTTACAATAATTAGTGTCTGTCCATAAAGCCAGTGTCAAACAGATGCTATCACAGTTTTTACAACGAATCTATCTACACCTAAGGGTTTCGATAGACAGGTTTGACGAACATTACGAATTAGCATTAAATGTTTTCGTAGATTTCGTTAGTTTCGTTGTGAAAGAAGAGTTTAAAGACAGACACTAATTAAGGTGATAACTACAAGAAGGTCAAAAGCCATACCCCATACTAAAAAATATGCGAGGGTCTGTAACCTCATCATTTATTGGAAAAGCGGTTTCAAGTCGAATAACTCCGATGGGTGTGATGTAATGCAATCCCAGACCAATATCCTGCCTCAATTTTGATCCGCTAATCTCAGTGTGATGACGCCACACATTACCTGCATCAACAAAGCATGCTGCCTGGAGTGATTTATAGACGGGAACCCGTAATTCTACTACATTCCAGATAATTTGTACAAAACCACCCTGAGGATTATTGCTGGCATCCAGCGGCCCAACACTTTGATATGCAAAACCCCTGAGAGAATTTGGGCCTCCCGCGTAAAATCTTTCCTGCAGAGAAATGCGATAATTCCCGCCATAGGAGGAAACCGATCCGACTTCTAATGATGATGCTAAAACGCTGTTTTTGAAAGTATGCATCTGATACGTCACACGCAAATTTGATTTGAAAAAGGCATTGGAACTGGAAACGGGTCCACCGGCAATTTCATTGAGCCAATCGATGAGGATACCTGATGTGGGATTAAATAAATTATCACGAGTATCCCAAGTGAGTCGTCCACGGAGACTGTGAACATCTGCAGCCAGCGCACCATCAAGGGTATCTACTAATACGTTGGAAAGTGTGTTCAATTCATTTCTCTGGGAAAGTGTGATTGAAAGACGTCTATCAAGTTTCTTTTGCAGCGCGACCTTTGATGCAATTCGGTTAAGATCAAAACTGGGTTGGAAATGCTTTTCCAGACCTTGAGTTACGTCAAGACGCCAACGTGAACCACGAATTCTTGGATTTGTGAACTGGGCTTCTATTCCTCGTTGTATGGAACTGAATTGTGTGCTGAGGCCAATTTTCATGGCAGTTCCTCGGAGGTTGGCCTGGTAAAACTGGACTTTAACTCTGAACCTATCGATTGATCCGTAGCCAGCCGAGAAATTCAGCTCGCCAGCCTGCACTTCTTTCAGTTCTATATGGATATCCCGAAGCGTGCTGTCTGAAGTATTTGGTATTGGCTGAAGATACACCCTTTCAAACAATCCGGTAAGGTAAAGGTTTTTCTGGCTGCTCAAAATCCGAGAATAATTCGCGATCTCTTCAGTTGTAAAATCCAATTCTCGATGGATCACATTCGATTTCGTTTTGTCGTTGCCATCTATTTCGACAGCCCCAATTGCATATTGAGAATGCTCTACAATGACAATATCTACAAAAGCTTTATCCTTTACATCATTCAGGCGCGAGGCAGGTTTTACTGAGGCTTCCAGATAACCACGATCAGCGTAAAATCTGAGAAGTTTCAAAGTGGCCTTCTCAATCTGGGCTGCAATCAGAGGCGTGCCCGGTTCAAGTGCTGAAACCCGCAGAAGGGTTGAATCTGAGTAGGTATCGTTCCCAAGAAAGCTAAGGTCTTCAATCCGTGCTCTGGCGCCTTCCTCAATTGGAATTGATATTTCAACTTTACGCTTGGTTGAGTCAATGGTGATGACAGGATCAAGAATTTCTGCATTTAGAAACCCTTGCCGATTATAGTACGTGCCGAGTGCGTCCAGGTCATCAAGCAAAATGGCTTCCTGAAAAACCACAGGATTAAATAAACGCGAAGGTTTCATAAGTATGACCTTGAGAAGTGTCTGGCTACTGATTTCTGAATTACCCTCAAACACGACTTTTTTAACTTTAATTACATCTTTTTTGGATGCAGCAATGCCTGAGCTAAACAAGAAAATGAGCAGTATTGCGAAAAGTCGAAATCTCATTTAAAGCGCCAACCCACTTTCAAATCCAGACCTGAGCGGCCTTGTTGATCGGTTTGCCCCTCAACTGAGATTACATCATTAATCTTGTAATTCAACTGGACAGATTGATCAGTGCTGTGGCCAACAGTTGTCTTATAGGTCAATGTCGTTTTTTCTGTGAGTTTTTTTGAAGCCAGGAGCTGGGGTCCCCAGTTCTCACCAAAATCAAAAAGATTGCCTTCAATACTCATATCATCCAGGTGCATCAGGCTTCCAAGACGTTCAGAAGTGTAAGCGGATATTCGCTGGCTCGAATAGTCCTCCAATCTGGCTTGCACTGCTTTTGTTACCGCAGCACCATCCATATTAGGATTGCTTGACACTAGATCTTCTCGAGTGGCTCCCATGGTGAGCAAAGCAAGGATATTTGGGGCGTCCAACTCGGGTGTTGAGCGAAGAATGAAGGTTGCAGCATCAAGGGGACCACTTAATTCCAGGTAAATCTTGTAATTCTTTTTAGATCGGGTCTGGTAACCCTTCATTTCGGTCATCGCTTTAAGTTGAACCGTTGGATTGATCCGGTCAGGTGTAGCAAAATCCAGGGTTCCTTCTGTAACCGCAAAGCGTCTATCCAGATAGAGGATATATCCCTCTGTGACCTGTATTCGCCCGAGTAAAGTAGGGTCTTGCAAACTGCCTATTGCACTCATATCAAGACGCAGCTTTAGATTCGCAAGATTGTTATTCACAACAATTTGCTCTTTATCCTTAAAGCGGAGTTGAACTTTTGTGTCTTGTATGAATTGAGGAGTTTGGCCACTATTTCGAGTGATGCTCTTTGAGGCTGAAATCAAATCCTGGGGGGAGAATCGTTTCCGATATTGAGTTGGACCAAGCAGAACACTCCCAGATAAAAGATTCGTCTCTGCCTTTGTGATGTAACTCAGATCTGCCGCTTGCACCTTAACCTGCAGCGTCCTGTCCTGTTTAAAGCTCATGTCTTGTACTGCAGTTTGGAGATTAAATGTTGGTGGTGTATCTGGATTCATTGTCACATTGCCTGACGCACTTATGAATCCCGTTGTCCCTTGAGAGATATGAAGGGACTCCAGCATCACAGTTCTACCTGAACTCCTGACTGAAATTGAACCATTTTTGAGGGGTGATGTAAGGTATGAACTTTTTATACGATCAACCTTTGCAGACAAATAGCCTGTAACTAGGGGAGCAGAGGGCTCTCCTTCTATGATCAGCTCGGCCTGGGCTCTACCCTTGAGTTCCTGTATATAGGGGATAAAAGTCTGCAAAATAGCAATATCCAGATCATCGACACCTAGTCGCAAGGCAAGTGCTGTTGATGAGATCGATCCACCAACCACGAGTGACTCCTTGCCATATAATTCAAGGTGTTGGTTTAGCGTGAACTCTCGCCAGTTCTTATGCTTTACCTGACCTTGAAGGTGAAAAGGAATGTCGTTGACTGTGCCACTGGCAGATTCAATCTGGAAAATCGGGTTTCTGAAGTCACAACTTATTTCAAACTTATTCAGGAAGGAGTTTGCTTCTCCTGTATTGTAGGACCCTTGTATCAAGGTAAGCCGACCATCCAATTCAGGATTATCTGAGAGGCCATGCATTCGCAGCGACCCTGAAACTATACCAGTGATCTTATCAGCGCCCTGAAGAAAGGGGCTCAATGTGCTCAAATCTAATGCCTGGAGGGTAAGTGTATGATTTACTTCCTTACCCATCATATTCAGCGATAAATTACCAGCGCCACGTCCCTCTTGTTTAACACCAATGGTCACGCCAAAATCTTTAATGCCGTTTTGCACAAAAGCACCTGAGAGACCGATTTCTGTATCATTAATTAGATACTTTTTGAGAGGTATTTGGACTTGGTTCCCCTTAAATATCAACTCCATTGAACTGGCGAAAAGTTTCCAATCATCTGGAGCAACCAGATCCAAATTTTTAACCCGAACAAATCCCGTCAATTGGGGCTGCTTCAGTTTACCTGTGAATCTGAGATTCCCAGTCGTAAGACCTTCTATCAAAATTTGATTTGAGAGATATGGATTGGCCAAAGCCAGATTGAAGCTCTCCCATGAGATAGATCCATCAAGAGGTTTTCTAAGATCCACCTCCAATGAATTGGCCTTCAATTTTCCCATGATATTTGCCTGGATTCGAGAGTTTCCTTGTTTCATATGTAAGGTTTCAATAATAAATGAAACGCCATCAAGACCACCTGTTAGCTCAAGACGGTCTACCCCATCATCTTTCCACCTGGGTTGGAGTACTACCGTTGAAAATTCTGTTTTTAGTGCCAAATCAATCTGTTGAAGGCTTAATGATCCCGAAAGAATGCCGGACAGTGATTCCAGCTCAGTTGAGAATAACTTCATGATACTGAGATCTAAATATTGGATTTTGGACTCAAGCGTCATGGAGGAGGGTTGATATGTCATGCTAAGGTTTAATCGACCCATTTTGCGGGAATTAGCATTTTGAATCTGATTGATATCAAGACTAAAGTTGCCCTGTGCTTTCTCCATAGCCCAGGTCCCTGAGACTATTCCAACATTCTCATCAATGAATAGGGTGGTTTTGTTTAAATCGAGAATTGAACGATTGGCAGAGATTTGTATTTTCAGGGAATCAGCAGCGTAGCCATTAAGAACGAAATTATGAACCTGTGCATCTACATTCCCGGTGAGTGTTTCCAGAGATCCCCGAAGCTTTCCTGATACCCGAGCCTTGCCCTGTAGCTGTTCCTGCTTAAACCAATAATTCAAATTATGCAGATCCAGATGGGAAGCTTCAAAAGAACTCTTTTTTATCAACCACTGGGTATTGCTGCCGCTAACCTCAAACATGGCCTTATCAAGAAGGTTTTCCTTATAGCTGACAGCTCTTGCCTGCCCTTGAATCTGCCAGGTTAAAGCTGTGGAATCCTTTGTCATTGTGCCAGAACCAGAACTATGCCCTCTGAGTCCCACCAGGGGTGTTAATGCCGCCAGAGGACCCATCTCAATAAAGCTGAAATCAAATGCTCCCTTTGAAAAAAGACTTGAATCTATCTTCCCATGATATCCGATTCGATTCACACCCTGACTCAGGTTGAGATCAATCTGACCCTCGCTCATACTTACTTGCCCCTGGACAGCGGGAATTGATTTTCCTTGCCAATAACTATCCCTCACTTCTATGGAACCGTTCAGGGATATCTGATCAAGAGCGAGAAGAGGACCCTCGCTCATTAGATCTACTGATAAATTACCAGATACCATCATTTCATCGGTGTCAAAATAGTTACCAATACGACTCGCTGAAATTCCAGGGATATGAGCCTTGAATTTGTGGTGAAGCAGGGAGTCGAATTTAATCCAACCAGAACCCTGGACCGTCACACCCATCATCATGGTGTTGAGTGTATCAATAGTAAATATCTGTTTATCTATGGTTCCTTTAAGAAGTCCTTCATTTGGTGGTATGTCGTAGAAAGACAATCCCACGAATTCTGAACTAAACTCAACCAGGGGTTCTTCAACCGAGCCCCTCACTTGAAAACGAGCAGTGATATCACCAGCTGTGTGAGGAATATCAGTTTCGAATACGGTGGAGAATAGCCTTCTATAAGTATTCGGATTCCCCTGGAAGTTCACGGCTAAATCCAATGGAATCTCATCTACATCATATTGGAATCTGCCAGTAATACCCATCTCTGAATTGGATTCCTGAATAATTCCCGACGTAATATCTATATATTGTGAATTGAATGTTCCCAGTATTGAAATCTTTGGAGATTCATCTTGATCTTGAGACACTTTCCATGCGCCTGTTGATGTGAATTTGTAGCCATCTCCCTCATTCATGAGCCTCAAATCAACATCTCTAAATTCCTCGTTTAATGCCAGGGACGGATATTGAAAGATGATATGAGAATTTGTGAGTTTTAAATCCTGAAGCGCCATGGTCCAATGGCTTTCAGAACTTCCATCACTTTCAAATGGCTGCACAGTTAGGCTGCCAAGTGCATCAATCATGATGCTAATATCAGCATTTTGAAGCTCAACATATCGGATATCAATGTTTTTTCTCAGGAGCTTGATAAGACTGAAATTCAATTGACCCTTTTCAAATCGGAGTATTAGGGAATCGGTAGCAGGATCGCTGAAGGAAACATCTTGAACTGTCACTGTGTTAAGTATGTTTGTCTCCAGCTTGCCAACGACAAATTTTGTAGCGGTATATTCAGAAGCAATTGCCTCTAGTTTTTGTTTAATGTAGTAGTTGCCAGCAGATGAGCGTAGGTACAGAAATACGCTCAAAGACAAAGCAATGAATAGGCTGAGAGTAAGACCTATGACGAGAATAATTCTACGAAGTATCACTCAGATTTTTCTATCTCACCATATTTGAGGCGAATTCACTAATAAATTGAATTTACGCGCTATTATGGCTTTTTCAACAATACTGCAACACCATCTACTTTGAGTGATGTGAGACCTTTATTTTTGTATTTTGCTCTGACGTAGGGTACACCAGTTTCCCAATTTTCATCTGGCAGGAAGATGAGGATAACCATAGGTAGCCCATCGACTCTTTTCTGTTTATTAATCGTCTGGAGAGCCAGAATCCATTCTTCGTTTGTTTCAAAGGGTGTTGGTACTTCGCCTCTGATCTCACGAACAGTCTCTCCCGTTTTGGTCTCTATTTCTTGTATGCTCATGATCGTAACACCAGCGATATGTTCATGGCTCGCTAGAAAAGGTAGGATTGAACAGGCAGTGAAGACCTGAAACAACAATAGTGTAAAGAATGTCTTTTTCATATTAAACTCCTTCATCAATCGAGATGGGTTGTTAAAATATTTTTACGAGAGGGGCCTGGTGCGAAAGGTAGCTTGTCTTTGGCCAGGTTGCTCAGCAATATCTCTGTCATTTGACTGGCAAATGCAAATTCATATCTAATATCCAATACATATGCTTTCAAGCGCAGCTTAATCAAAGATTGTCCCTGATGGATTTCATTTTTCAGGATGACCTGAATGGGTTTGTTGAGATATATATATTGCGACATGGCTGCTACCTCAAAGGCTAGACTTCTTACTTTTATCATGTCTATATCCGGGAGTAGATACAATTCCGAGACAACCTGACAATAGTGCTCACCAGAGTTTGAATTGGATACAGAATTATTCACAATTTCGCTATTGGGGATTGAAACAGTACTATCATCGGGGGAAACGATACGAACTGTTCTTAACCCGATGGCGATGACCTCACCATAATGGCTACCGACCTGGATTTTATCTCCAACCTGAAAGGGTCGATCGAAGAGAATCATAATTCCACCGAAAATATTTTTGAGGATATCTTGAGAAGCAAAACCAACGGCAATTCCTGCCGAGGCGGTAACTGCAACCAATGTGGCGATGGGCGGCGCCAGGAGATCGACAATTATTACATAGAGTATAATACTCCAACCGAGGACCCTAATGATTGGAACCAAGCCCTTAATCGTCAGGCGAAATTTGATCCATCTTTCACCTAATTTCTCTAGAAAACGACTCAAGTATTTGATAATTCCAAAGCCCAAAAGTGCAACAATTACAGCCCAGACCACCTTTTCTATTGAGAGAGACCATTCAGGTTGAACGAGATCAACCTTGAGGGGTGTCATTCCTGGAGCAGCCGATTTTTCCATATTATCAATAGTACCGCCCTGATTAATAGTGGATGAATCCACCTGGGAAAGCAGGGTAGCAACGAGTCCAAAACAAAGAAAGATAAATAGCAGTTTTCTATAATTCATCTTATGTATAACCTAATGCAGGATATTGTGCAGTTTGAGGGTTCTGACCATTGGTCGGTAAAGTAAATAGTGGATTTGATAACCCTTGGATTTTTTTACCAGGATACCACTTCTCTCCAATTTTGAAATTTGCATGACACTGGTTTCCTCTGCTTGATGGAAGATTTTGGCGTGGTGGGCAGGTGTAAGTGTTTCATGTTGGAGAAATGCAGCAAAGGTGAACAGATCAGGTGATGACATCTGGCTCAGAAAAGAAGGATCAAATTCAATGAAGGGAGCGATTAGAAAACGGTCACTTTTAATTTCTCGAACCGCTTTTAGCCAAAATAGAATTGCTACTGTCAGGTTTCCTGATGCCAGTCGATTTAACTGCTGAAAGAATGACTTACGTAACACATCCTGCCGAGCAGACTCGGAAAGTGAACGTTTTAGACGAGTTGATTTATCAAAATTAGCTGGTGTCTCGAATTCGAGTTGATACCCACTTACCCGGTGACGTTTCATAATCACATTTTCAATCGTCTCATCGTCTAGCTCCCTGAGCGTGATTACCTCATGAAAAAATGTCCGTATATTCAAGATGCGGTCAAAGTATGACCAGCTGTAGAGCCCACAGGTAGTCACCCAGAATACATTCTGAGAAGTTTCAACCATAAGCAATAAAAACCGCTTAAGCGCTTCAAATCCACCTGGAAACCTTAAGAACATGTTTTGAATATTTTCTACAATTA